>NZ_LARE01000015.1:0-61346 GCF_000980245.1 Odoribacter sp. N15.MGS-14 | reverse complement strand
TGTAACAGGTAGAGGTTCATCAGAAGTCGAGAAGTACGCCCGTTGCCATCTATAAATGGATGTATCCTCACCAGTTCATTATGTAAATAGGCGGCGATAATAACTGGATGAACATTTTCTTTTTCCATGCGTTGAAATGCCAGCATGAAATCTTCCATTAGTTTCTCCAACAAATAAGGTTGAGGCGGCACGTGAGTACTACCCGAGATCATCACGGGTACGGTTCTATAACTTCCGGCGTTCTCCCTATCTATACCGTGTAATACAAGTGCATGAATCTCCTTGATCGTTCTTTGACTTATTCCAATATCCTGTTTAGCAACCTCCTTTATATAGTCAATAGCTTCTGCATGATTGATTGCCTCCAGGTGTTCACGCATGGATTTACCAGAGATAGTGATTCCTTCGTTGACAACAAGTGCCGTTTCCTGTAGGGTAAGCGTGTTTCCTTCTATACGGTTACTCTCGTAAGTGTACTCGATATCTAAAGCATCCTGAATTTTCTTTAATGCCTCTACTGGCAAAAGACGCAAAGAAGATAACCGCACTTTCAATGAATCCACTTCTCTTAATAAATCAACCAACTTACTATTCATGTTGCCATATTTTTAGTTGATTACAAAAATAAGGAATAAAAATGAAAGCTTGTATTGAATGGAAAAAGAAGATTACGAGCTGAAAATTTTCTTTCCGGTCATTGTTCCATAGCGGTTTGAAAAAGATAGGTTTCAAGATTACCGACATTACCCTGAATAGCTATATTTGAAACCGTTTTTAATGCACGAACATGACGGATATTATTTCATCTTATCGTGATAGCTATTTGCTCTTTTCAAGTTATGCTATTCAAACTCCTTGTCCCATTGTTCAGGCAAAGCTATTAAATCCGGTGTTGTAATACTTCGTTGTTTACAAAATCGTAATACCAAGGCAATCGGTAGACTACCACCCTGAGCATCTTGTTCTGCATTGGAAGTAATTTGAAAGACCATTTTTTGGGGGCTTTCGGCGTTGAGTTGCTTTTCATGAGGTCAGCAGAATCTAAGGAAAGTATGAATGACTTCAAGACGATATGTAGATTTTTACTAACAGCTAATAAAAGAATCCGAGAAGCGGATAAAGTCCACTATAAATAACCGGAGTACTAAAGCGATTAAAAGCGTCGATGTTTTGTATAAGAGATAAATAAGCCATAATAAAAATAAAGCCCTTTTTGTAAGTCTGCAAGCGGGGGTAGATGGTGTCCCCTTTTATTTCTGATTACTCAGGTATTTATTGGCAGCTAAATGGAGCCGCCAGATCAAATCTCTGGATACATTTTCATTTCTGGAATAAGTTTCCAATCCCAATTCATTAGCTTTTTCCCGAATCTTTTTATTCAATGCGCGTTCTGTCGCTTCGAAGCTGTCCAGGCATTCTTTTAGCGGGATCCGGACGAGAGCGCTGCTTTTATACTTACATGTTTTATTTTTTACTTTGCCATCGGTAGTGCAAAGATAGATTAAATCAAAATGATGGGAATGGTGCTGTTTGCACTGGTCCGGGAGAAATTCTTTCAATAGGAATGCAGGTGGAACGAGCCACTCTACTTCGTTGGTTATGGTGTCGTGCACTTCGGATGGTTTTTGCCCTTCTTCACACATGACCTCACAATCCACCCCGATTTCCTCGTAAATTTTATTTTTTAATTTTGTCCCGGGGTTATCAATATAAGGCAGGAAATGGCCTCCGGGTGGAACCCATAATCCTTTTCCCTGCCTCAAATTTTTATTTAAAATAATGATAAAATTCACTGCGTCTCCGCCTGGTTTTTCAATCAGGATGCCTGTCGCTGCAAAACCCAGCGATTTAATTAATTTTTTTTCTCTTTGTATCATTCTGTTCAGGTTGGACTCGAGGAGTAATCTTCCCGTGATAAAAAAACAGAATGAAATGATGAAGGGTGTATGACTGGCTGTATATTGGGGAGCTTTGAGCAAGAAAACCAGAATGAAAAATAGGCACAGAGAACCTATATATAAGAATAATTTAAACTGGATATCGGTTTTTTCTTTATGCCGGTAAGAAGGAATAAAGTCTGCTAAAAACAACAGTATATACAGAATCAGCGACGTATAGATAATGATCGGATTATACTGTTCCAATTGGGAATGAACAGAGCCGTACAAGAGTACTAAAAGAATTCCCATTCCCCATTTGATTCCATCTAAAACCAGCGTTTCAGATACTTTGCCTGCTGTTATCATCGGTGAGTATTTTGTCCATTAATTCCAGTAGATTTTGTCTGAGTATCGAAACGTCGCCGTTATTCAGGATATGGTAATCGGCTATAGCGATAGGACCACCTTTTTCGATATTCTCGATCTCGGTATAATCGCGCCGGTCGACTTCGGTTTTGGTCAATGGCCTGAATTTCCTTTGGGCGAGTCTTTCATATCTCAATGCTTTATCGGAATGGATAGCTACTACGATAAAGTTTTCCGGATATAACTCTTTCAATATTTTATATTCCGTAAAGCTATAGAGGCCGTCCAAAAGAATGGTCGAATCGGTTTTTGCGATGGTTTCCGAAGCTATTTTGGCCAATACGCCGTTGCCATGTTGGCGCCTTAAATCTTCTCTTACCATTTTCTCGTTTTCATTGTTGATTTCCAGACCCCTCTTTTTGACTTCGTTGAGAACAATACCGCCGAAGTAAAAGAGATCGAAATTAAATTGATCTTTCAGAAAATTAGTCGCTTCACTTTTTCCTGTACCGCTCATGCCCACCAGGGCTATTATTTTTTTCATATTCGCTACTGTAAAGTTTTCTTATTGTCGGATCGTCCGTCGATGATTTTGTATGAATGGTTTATTGAAATTCTTCATACATTTTACTTGCCTGAATGCCTTCGTTATTTTGATATTTACTTTTATACATTTTGGAGCAATCTCCTAAAATCGTATGATAAAATATTTGACATATTTCGACGTTCGGATATATCCGTACCGGTTGAATACAAGATATTTCCAGAGTCCAATAACCCGAAAAACCCACATCTCCGAAACCGGCGGTGACATGTATATATATTCCCAGACGTCCGATCGACGATCTGCCTTCGAGCATCGGGACATGATTCAGGGTTTTGGTATATTCGACGGTTCTGCCGAGATACACGATTCCGGGCTCGAGTACCAGGCCCTCGGGAGGAATCGAGATGGTCTTGGTCTCATTTTTAACTTTCATGTCCAATACATGCGAATCGTATACCAGCAATTCGTTATGTAATCTCAGGTTATAACTATTCGGATTTAATCTCGAGTCGTCGAAAGGCTCGATGAATATCTCCTTGTTCAGCATGTTCTTAATTTCTAATCCAGATATGATCATATGTTCTATTAATTTATACTATATCTCTGTTTATTTTAAGGTTCGAATACTTTTAACCAGCTTTCCGCAATATTTTCTCTGATGTCGGTAGGGACCGTCGAAATTTTTCCGGGCGCATAACCGGGCAGTCCGTTGATCGCCAATATCATTTCAGCCCTGACCAAATGGATAAAATCTCCCATAACGGCATTATAAATAAAATTAACGGCATTCCCGTCGTTCACCAGGAAAAAATAGTTCATATTCTCATTCGAATATTTGAATATATGTTTTCTTACTTCTTGCTTTTCATATTCTCCGGTAAATTCCAATTCCAGTTCGTCATCCGAAGACGTGACGGAAAAGATATAACATCCGTTTTTCAATTCCCTGAAATCTTCGATTTTGAGGGATTTGTTGCCTGTGGCAGAAAACAGAATGTCCGATTCCTTTATTATGGAGTCCCGGTCCGGAATCCGGTTAAGTTCATTGAATGCCGATACTCTTTTCAGTGGATTGGTATCGTAAACTGCGGGTTTTACTCCTCTCTGCAAGAGATGGGAGGCGATCGACCGACCGATTTTTCCATAACCTAAAATTCCGCATTTCAGGTATTGGATCAATTTCCCGTCTTCTCTCATCAGGGCATCTGCCGAAAAAAAGACGGACTGACCGACTAGAAAGTCTTCGTTTTCTTTTAAAGGACTTCTGGCTACAGATACGACTTTAAACGGGTAGTTCTGCTTCTTGCGCTCCGAGTCTCCGATCACATGTTCATACTTTTGATAGCCGTTTTCGGTATCTTCGATGATTAAAGCAATCCGTTCGAGGATAGTTACAGGCCAGGTCTCGTGGATATGGGCGAAATATCCGCCAATATCGAAAAGCAGGATTTTTTCATTCGTGTTTTCCAGGATTCTGATCACTTCGTTTTCTGTATCCTGAGCCATGTCTTCCCGGCATACATGCGAGATTTTAAAATCCTTCCGAACGATCGTGTAAGTCTTTTCGTCGATCGAGTTGGGCTTGGGGACGATCGTTTGAATGGGGACGATCGTATCGATGGCCCTTAAGTAATGAACGGCATCGGGGATGATATGGGAAACGACGACAGCAATATAATTTTCGCCGGTTGTCCGGGCCTTTGAGATGATATTTTCATAAAATAATCTCGTATTCAAATCGATATCGAGCAGGTCCCATATTTTTTTTACTAATTTCAGGAAGGTGACCTGGCTGGATAAACTGGATACATCACTCCACTTTAAGTTTTCGCTTTCTTCCGTGATCTTTTCTCCTTTGTAAATAAAAAAATAGCGGAGGTCGTGATGAAAGTGTTGTTTTTCGTGTTTGGCCGGATTCTCGGGGATGGGATGCGAGTCGATGTCGATGGGGAATTTTTTTCCGAAGATAGGAGAAATCAACATCAAATCGTCTTTGGCTATGTTCGTTTCTTCGAAGATTTCCCTGTAAACACCATCCAGAATGGAAGTGTCCGTTTTTTCAATATGGCCTCCCGGTTGTAACCAACGTTGAAGTATGATGTGTTTGATTAAAAGTACTTTGGAATTTTTGTAATCAAAAATAATCGCACTGCCGGTAATATGGCCGACAAAATTTTTACGGTCGAACAATTGATCCGATTCTGTTTTATCGATAAAGGTTTTGAATTGTTTTAGTCTATCGGTCTCATCCTTATATATGCTGATGTAATCCTGATAGTAACTTTTTATATTTTCGGAAGTTTCCATTTTGTAATCCACTTAAAACAAATCAGATCAATATTATCGATGCACCTGACTAAAAACAGCTATACCGTTCGGCAAATTTAGCAAATATTTGAGAAACAGAACAAACACATTCCCTAAACCTTTGTAATAAATTTCGATATACTTTACTTTTTTTTGTTGTGGGCCGCGATCTTTTGAAATTTCGACATCAGTTAAGGGCAGGAGTTGCCTTTTTTCTCCTACTTTTGCAGGTCTGAATTTAGTCGTGTATTATGCAGGATGGGCGTTTATCGATAGAGAGGGTACAGATGGAAGGGAGAAATAAAACACACAGTCTGGTGACCGGAAATATTACATGGGGGATGTTGTGGTTTGCTGTTCCGATGATATTGGGAAATTTGTTACAGCAGTTCTATAATATCGCCGATACATTGATCGTCGGTCGGTTTTTGGGAGCCAAGGCTTTGGCTGCTGTGGGGTCGGCCTATACGTTGATGATTTTTCTGACTTCGGTCCTCTTGGGCTTATGTATGGGAAGCGGGGTTGTTTTTTCACTTCAGTACGGAGCCAGGGATCATGAAGCTTTGAAACGTAGTATTTTTGTCTCTCTGGTATTGATCGGGGTGATTACGCTATTGCTGAATATTGCGGTTTTTGTCTGGATCGATCCTATTTTGCGGTTACTGCAGGTCCCGGCTGAAGTATATATCCTTATGCGGGATTATTTGTGGATTATTTTTGGGGGAATCGGATTTACCTTTCTCTATAACTATTATGCTTCCTTACTCCGGGCTGTCGGGAATTCTGTCCTGCCCTTGGTCTTTCTGGCTGTAGCTGTTGTTCTTAACATTGTGCTCGATTTGGTTTTTATTCTGTATTTCGGTTGGGGAGTCCGCGGAGCGGCATTGGCTACGGTCATCGCTCAGGCGGTATCGGGGATCGGACTCTGTTTCTATAGCCTTTACCGGTTTCCGGATTTCAGGGTTTCCCGCCAGAATATGCAACTAAAGTGGGCTACGGTCAAAGAAATTGCAACCTATTCTTCGCTGACTTGTGCCCAGCAATCTGTCATGAATTTCGGTATATTGATGGTGCAGGGACTGATCAATAGCTTTGGAACGGCTGTTATGGCTGGCTTTGCTGCGGCAGTTAAAATCGATTCGTTTGCTTATATGCCTGTTCAGGATTTCGGAAATGCCTTCTCTACTTTTATCGCTCAGAATTTCGGAGCTGGAAAACACGAACGTATCCGCAAAGGAATCCGGGTCGCCGTTAGGGTTACCCTTATTTTTTGCCTTATTATTTCTGTACTCGTTTTTGTTTTGGCCAGGCCACTGATGCTTATCTTTATTCCGGCACATGAAACGGAAATTATTTCTATCGGTGTCGAATATTTACGGATTGAAGGAGCTTTTTATTGTGGCATTGGTTGGTTGTTTTTATTATATGGTTTCTATCGTGCTGTTAGGAAACCCGGAATGTCTGTCGTGTTGACCGTTATATCCCTGGGTGTCCGGGTGGCCCTGGCTTATACCTTAGCTGCTATTCCGGGTATAGGTGTATGGGGAATCTGGTGGTCTATTCCTATCGGATGGTTTTTGGCAGATATTTTCGGTTGGTGTTATTATCGAATGAAACAAAGAAAATCTTTGGAGTGGTGATCTCTCTTCAAAGGTGATAAGGATTTCAGGAATTATTATAAGCTGTTGTAAGTAATAAGAGGTATGTAATATTGGTAATAAATCAGGTAAAATAGATACAAACCGGATGAAACCTATTTTCTATTTTTGTAACCGAATAAGAAGTAATTCGTGGTGACGGAATATATTCAAAATGATCCAATATCTGAAAATGAAAGTAGTTGATATTTTATTTGCAGTAGTTTTACTGCTACCGGGCGGATTTATCCGGGCCCAGGAGATAAGAGACAGTCTGCCACAGGGCAGGTCGTATACGATCGATGAGGTGGTAGTGACAGGTACGCGTAATGAGACCGACATTCGCCATTTGCCGATGACGGTTTCGGTGGTGGGGCGCCAGCAGATCGAGCAGAGTAATGAATCTTCTTTGCTTCCCTTGTTGACCGAACAGGTGCCGGGGCTTTTTATTACCTCTCGGGGGATGATGGGATACGGGGTGTCGGGAGGTGCTGCCGGGCAGATGTCTTTGCGTGGAGTCGGTGGTGCTCCGCAGGAGGGGGTGCCGACGACCGGGCTGTTGGTGTTGATCGACGGACATCCTCAATATATGGGGCTTTTCGCCCATCCGATTTCCGATGCTTATCAGTCGTTTTTAGCTGAACGGGTCGAGGTCCTGCGTGGGCCGGCATCGGTATTGTACGGTTCGAATGCAATGGGAGGTGTGATCAATATCGTTACCCGTAAAATGCAGGAAGATGGCATGAAAACCCATTTTAATCTGGGGTATGGCTCTTACAATACCTTGCAGACAGAAGTAACGAACCGACTGAAAACCGGACGTTTTACGAGTGTGGTGAGCGCTTCGTATAACCGGAGCGACGGACATCGGCCGGATATGGAATTCAAACAGGCAGGAGGTTATGCGAAATTAGGATATGAGATTTCGCAGGCATGGAACGTACGGGCTGATGTAAACCTGACCCACTTCAACGCTTCGAACCCCGGTAAGGTTACCGATCCATTGATAGATAATGATCAACGGATCACCAGAGGTATGACTTCTTTTGCACTTGAAAACAATTATGAAAAAACTTCGGGTGCTTTGAGTTTCTTCTATAATTGGGGAAAGCATTGGATTAACGATGGATATGCCGTTGGAGGGGAACCACTGGACTATCGTTTTAATTCACGGGACGATATGCTGGGACTGTCGTGGTATCAGAGTGTACAACTCTTTAAAGGAAACCGTCTCACAGCAGGAGTCGATTTCTTTCATTTCGGCGGGGAGTCCTGGAATCAACCTGTGAATGGTGGTGAACGCCAACCGCAAGTCGATAAGAAGCAGGACGAAATGGCCGGATATGTAGATTTTCGCCAACATCTTTACCGTTGGTTGACATTGGATCTGGGAGTACGTATCGACCATCATTCGCATGTGGGGACCGAATGGGTACCTCAGGCTGGATTGTCGTTCCACTTGCCTGCGAATGCAGAGATAAAACTGATGGCCGGGAAAGGTTTCCGCTATCCGACGATCCGGGAGCTTTATATGTTTCGGCCGGCCAATCCCGATTTGAGACCGGAGCGACTGTGGAATTATGAGTTGGCCTGGTCGCAGCGTTCGATGAATGGGCGGCTTTTTTATGGGGTAAATGTTTTTTATATCGATGGGGAAAATCTGATTATGAGAATGCCGGTCGATGGCAGGCAGATGAATATCAATACCGGAAAGATCGAAAATACCGGAGCTGAAGTGCAGTTTGCTTATCGTTTTTCTCCTGTCTGGTCGGTAGATGCCAATTACAGTTATCTGCATATGGAACAGCCTGTACTGGCTTCTCCCCGGCACAAGGCTTATGCCGGAGCCACTTTTTCCAAAGGCCGCTGGTCTGCCGGGACCGGTGTGCAGTATGTGGCCGGATTATATACCGGTGTAAAAATAGGAAATACGGGAAGAGATATGAAAGAAGATTTTGTGATGTGGAATTTGCAGGGACAGTTTCGGGCTGCGTCGTGGATTCATATCTGGGCCCGGGGAGAGAACTTACTGGCACAACGGTATGAGATCAACGACGGATTTCCTATGCCTAAGGCTACGGTGATGGCCGGAATGAATATTAATTTTTAATCGAAACAGTCGGTAAAAACAAAAGAGCCGGCAGAGATGTGAGGAAATCTTTCGGTACAGGATGATTTCCTGGAATCGATGGCCGAGGCTGCGAAAGCTATTGCCGACTATTGCGGAGATCGTATTTTGTATATCAGCATTGCGAATAACCTGTCGGTGGATTGTGGTTGTGATGCACATCCGGCTGCTCCTCAGACGGGAGATATCGGTATTTGGGCTTCACTTGCTCCGGGGGCCTGGATCAGGCATGTGTCGATTGGGTGTATGTGTCCGGAGATCCCGGTAAAGTGTACTTGATAGAACGAATGGAGTCGTGTCACGGCATTCATACCCTTGAATACGTCGGAGATTATCGGGCTGGGTAACCGGAAATATGAACTTGTAGAAATGAAATTATAGCGTATTGATTCTACCTGGGTTTATTTTTTCTTTGCTGAAGAAAGAAGTACTTCCCGGGAATAAATCGATGTCTTTCGTCCGGCATAACTCGGCTATTTTCTTTTTTGGATTTTTCGGAGTGAGGAAGGAAACCGGTCTTTAGCTGGTTGTGTGTGATGCGTTGTTTATTCTTAGGTATTCCGGACAGGAAGAATACCCATATTTGGTGATTGTCCTCCCAGCTTACTTCCCATAATTTTGCAATCACAATAAATTAAAAAGCGATGCTGAAAAATATCTTTATTACAATCCTATTAATTTGTTCTGTATCCGGTGTTTGGGGGCAGAAAAGTGTAAAAGTAAAAGTTTCGGGAAATGTTATAACGACCGATGGTGTTCCTGCTGAATTTATCAATATCCAATTGAAAAATACGTTTTACGGAGGTACTTCGGATGGGAAAGGATATTTTGAATTTATGGCTCCGGCAGGACAATATACGATGATAGTCCAATCCATAGCTGCACATCGCCGGGAATTTCCCGTTACGATCGAAGAGGGAAAAGAGAATCATTTCGCGGATATTGAAATCCGGGAGAATATCAATCAGCTCGAACAGGTAGTGGTTACGGGACAGTTTTCTCCTCAATCGATGCGTAATTCTTTATACAAAGTACGGACAGTCAATAGCGAACAGATCCGTCAGAAAGCGCCGACCAGTGTACAGTCTTTGCTGAATACAGAGATCGGAATCCGGTTATCCAACGATATGGCTTTGGGTGAAACGGATTTCGAATTGATGGGGATGAGTGGAAACAATGTCAAAATATTGCTGGATGGTATTCCATTGATCGACCGGGGAGCGACGAAACAAAGTCTGAGCCAGTTAGATGTGAATAGTATCGAACGGGTAGAGATTGTCGAGGGACCGATGTCGGTGGTTTACGGTACCGATGCTTTGGCAGGGGTAATCAATATCATCACTAAAAAGGGGGATGGGTATTCGGAAGAGAATACCTGGAGAGTGGGAGCCCGGGTACAAGAGGAATCTATGGGGAAAGAGTATGATTTTTTTAAAGATAAGGGACTTCATAACGAGAGTATAGATCTGGGATTTAACCACAAAAGCGGACTTTTT
Source organism: Odoribacter sp. N15.MGS-14 (assembly GCF_000980245.1). Lineage (NCBI taxonomy): Bacteria > Pseudomonadati > Bacteroidota > Bacteroidia > Bacteroidales > Odoribacteraceae > Odoribacter > Odoribacter sp. N15.MGS-14. Next base: position 50,985 of record NZ_LARE01000015.1, on the reverse strand, counting down.
GTCAATGGGGGATATACCCGTAATAATCATGGAGGCTGGCAGGGAGATTTGACCGGTCGGGAGAAACGCTGGCATCCGAAAGATCAGGCTTTGATGAATGGGATGTTCGGATTTCAGAACCGGAATATGAATGTATGGTATCGGTTGGATTTCCTCGATGAGAAGATTTTCGGTCCCAATAATGGGAGTGAACTTCAGCCGGAAAAAGTTTCCGATAAAGATTTTCTGACCAAAAGGTATACCCATCAGTTACAGTCGGATTGGAAGCTGGATAACCGTCTGGATGTCCATGTAGCTCTTTCTTATCAGGATTATAAACGACGTACCCGGACGACGGAGAGTGATTTGTCGACCGGAGAGAAATGGCTTTCTTCTGCCGAAGCGAGTCAGGACATTACCCAGTACAAAGCCTGGATAGCCCGGGCTACGGTTGCGTGGAATATTGCACCTGAATTCAGTGTACAGCCGGGAGTAGAATATCAGTGGACGCAAGGTGAAGGCGGACGTATCGACGGTACACCGAAAGTTTCGGACCTGGCTTTTTTTCTCTCGGCCGAATATAAACCCTGGGAATGGCTGAGTTTACGGCCCGGAGTACGGACCTTTATCGTTGCCGATTACGATGCTCCGATAGCTATCCCCTCGGTATTGACCAAATTCAAGTTGACCAAACATATGGATTTACGGTTGTCCTATGCCTATGGATTCCGTTCTCCGACTTTGCAGGAACTCTATTTCTCTTTCCACAATGATAATCATGATATAGACGGGAATCCGGATTTGAAGGCCGAATATTCCCACAATATTACGGGGTCTGTTGCCTACCGGGTATTGCATAGCGAGAAAATACATCTGACAACCACTTTGAGCGGATTTTATAATGATTTCAGGGATAAGATCAGTCTGGCTCAGAATGTCGATATTCCGAATTATAATACCTATTATAATATCGACCGTTATAAAACGGTAGGCGGATCTTTGGAGAATTCGTTGAGCTGGGGAGGACTTCGGGCAAATCTGAATGTGTCGTTGATCGGGCGCTACAACCGGTATGCTACCGGGGATAAAAGTATGCCCCGATTCCGGTATTCTCCCGAAGTGAGTACCAGCATCAGTTATCACATCGAAAAGACCGGTACGGATATCAGCTTGTTCTATAAATACACTGGCGAAAGAAAAGAGTATTATTATCATGAATATACGACAGCCGATAATAAGAAAGAAAGTGAAATCTACCTGAGGGGAATGAAAAGCTATCATACCGGTGACCTTACAGTTACTCAAAAACTGACTTCATTTCTCCATCTGAATGCAGGAGTTAAAAACCTTTTTAATCTGACTTCACTCGAGACAATTGCCGAATCTCCCAACGATACGCCTTCTGTCAGCTATTTAGGCTGCGGACGAAGTTGGTCGGTGGGGTTGAGTTTCTTATTGAACGGAAAATTCAATTAGTATCAGTATAAATCAAATAAAATAAAACATGAAAAAAGTAATTTATCTTTTAGCTTGTGTCGCATTTTTAGGATGTTATTCCTGTAGTGATGACGACGATGGTTTGAAAATGCAGGATATCTCCGTAGAGTTTGCCGTATCGGATGCCGGTATGGATGGTACCGGTATAGACCTGGGGATAAAGCTTAGCCGGGCAACCAAGGAGAGTTTGGATGTTACCGTACAGATGATTTCTACGGAGGTATCCGAGTCGGATATTACCGTTACCCCGGCTCTGACTAACGGTCAGGTGGTGGTGAATATCCCTGCGGGGCAGGCTAGCGGCTCGTTTACAGTAGCTAAAGCCGACGGTAAATCTCCGGAGGGCAACGTGAAGTTTCGGATTCTGTCCCTGTCGCTGAGTGAGGGCTATAAAATCGGTACACTTCAGGAAATGAACTTGTCCTTTAGTCCGATTGTTTCTACCGGAGGAAAATTGACATTGGAAGGAAATGACGGGGCCGAAAAATATGCCAATATGGTATATGTCGATCTGAGCAATAACAGTCAGATACAAATTAAAAGAAAAAGCTGGAATCTGGGATTTTATTGCGGGGATGAATTCAGGGTTATTTTAAATTCGTCTTATGCTACGGTAGCTGTGGCATCGGAGAAAACTGACTTTGCAGCTGTGACACTCGAAGATGCTCAAAAAGCTCCTAATATTGCGGCCGGAGCGATGTCTGAAGATTTTTCCGCCGACTGGGTAGATGATGTGGAAGGCGATTTGACTAAAACAGCTTTCGGGATGATTGCAGAAAATGCAGCTGAAAATAAAGTCTTTTTTGTCGCTTCTGCCGATAACAAGACCAATACCGACGGGACAGAAAATAGAAGTCTTTGGTATAAAGTGAAAGTAACCCGTAATGGCGAAGGATACCGGGTAGAATATGGAAAAGTAGGGGATACGACACCGAAGACCGTGGAAATAGCGAAAAATCCGATCTATAATTTTGTCGGGCTTTCACTCGAATCCGGTGAGAAAGTGGATGCACAGGCCGAAGGGAAAAAATGGGATATCATGTGGGCCTATGCTGCTGCCGTTTCACAAATGGCTTCCGGTCCTGTGACTTCTTTTTCACAGGATGTGGTTACTTCTAATAGTGTAGGAGGAGTAGAGACTGCCGTGGTCATGGTGGATGAACAGACTACCTACGATAATTTTAAGGTAACGGATATAACCTCGAAGGCCGATTTTGAAAAGAAAGCCAATGTGATCGGTACTACCTGGCGTACACCTGCTATGCCGGGAGTGACGAATGCCGGCGTGAAAACAGATCGTTTTTATGTATTGAAAGATAGTTATGGAAACTATTATAAACTCCGTTTTACGAAGTTCGGGACCGGTACCGATGGCACCGAACGCGGACGGCCTGAAATAGAATATGCATTGTTGAAATAATGTAGGACATGAGCGATCAGATTTGGCTGGCAGATCCGGACTTCCCGGGACTGCCGGCCAAATGGTGTGAAAAAGCGAAATTGAAAGTTTAAATTTTAAAAGATGACAAAAAACAAAAAGTGGATAGGAACGGTTATACTTCTTCTGGTGTTGTTGTGTGGCTGGATGGCTTGGAGTAAATGGGCTTCTACTACCCGGATCGGACTGGTCAATTTTCAAAATTTTCAAACGACCAGCTTAATAAAATCGAATGAAGATCAGTTTATAAAGTATGAAGAAGTCCCTCTGGAGGAATTGGGACGCCTGGACCGGTATGACTTTGTATTGGGTTTCGGTATGGGATTACGGATGACAGTCGGACAACGGGAACAACTTCAAAAGGCTGCCGATAAAGGAACTCCTGTTTATATTTATGCAGCTACGAATCCGGAAAATAATATTTGTAACCTGGATAGTATCACCAAGGCTGATATAACCTCTTACATCGGGAATGGAAATAAAAAGAATTACCGGAATATGGCCCGGTATATACGCCGGCAGATCGACCGGAAGCTTTTCTTCGTCACTCCGGCCGACACTGCGGTGGAGAGTGCTTCGGATGTACTTTTCCACTTAGATGAAAATCTTTCTTTCTCTACAGTGACGGATTATGAGAATTATATAAAAGGACATGGTTTCTATCGGGAAGGGCAACCCAAAGTGGCTATTGTCGGTGGCTTGAACGATCCTTTCAGTGGCAACCGGGATAATATCGACAGTCTGATCGTTTCATTTCAGCGTGCCGGCCTGAATGTGTATCCGATTTCCTCTTATATGAAACGGTTGGCTTTCCTGAAAGAAATCCAGCCGGATGCGGTGATTCATTTTGCCCATGGGCGTATGGTGATGGGGCAGGCCGATGCAGCTGTAGAATGGCTGAAAGAACGGAATATCCCTCTTTTTTCACCTCTGTCGATCCTGCAAACCCGGGAGGAATGGGAAAAAGATCCGATGGGGATGTTCGGCGGATTTATGTCGCAAAGTGTCGTTGTGCCGGAGTTGGATGGAGCGATCTATCCCTATGTGGTGAATGACCAGGAATTGGATAAAGACGGGGTGTATCTGTTCAAAGCGATCCCCGAACGCTTAAAGAATTTTACCGGGATTGTCAGTCACTTTATCCGCTTGAAACAAAAAGCGAATGCCGATAAAAGGGTGGCGATCTATTATTTCAAAGGGGCAGGACAATCTTCGCTGACGGCACAGGGCTTGGAGACGGTACCTTCGCTTTATAATCTGATCAAAAGACTGAAAGCTGAAGGGTATAAAGTAGAAAACCTTCCGGCTACCGAGAAAGAATTCGAAAAGTTGCTGATGACACAAGGGGCTGTATTGAGTACTTATGCAGAAGGTGCTTTCGACGATTTTATGAAGAACGGTCATCCCGCTCTGGTGGAAAAGTCGGAATATGAATCATGGGTGAAACAAGCTCTTCCGCAAGGGCTCTATGCAGATGTGGTGAAGATATACGGAGAAGCTCCGGGAAACTATATGAGTACGGTAGAAAATGGAAAGTCCTATCTGGCGGTGGCTCGGATAGATCTGGGCAATGTGGTCTTATTGCCTCAGCCGATGGCGGCTGTCGGGGATGATGCTTTTGCTATTGTTCACGGCGCTAAAACCGCACCGCCGCATACCTATATCGGAGCTTATCTGTGGGCCCGATATGCTTTCGGTGCCGATGCGATGATCCATTTCGGGACACACGGTAGTCTGGAATTTACTCCTCAGAAACAGGTGGCACTCAGTAGTTACGACTGGCCGGACCGGCTGGTAGGCACTGTCCCTCATTTTTATTATTATACGATCGGAAATGTGGGAGAGAGTATGATGGCTAAAAGGCGTTCTTATGCAACGACTATTTCTTACCTGACTCCGCCTTTTATGGAAAGTAAGACCCGGGGACAGTATAAGAAACTGGAAAATGAGATTCAGACTTATTACAAAACAGATGAATCCGGGCAATTACAGGCCTCTTTGGCTGTAAAGAAAATTGCGGTGGAAATGGGATTACACCGGGAACTGCGTTTGGATAGCCTGTTGGACCGTCCCTATTCGACCGAGGAGATCGAGCGTATCGAGAATTTTGCCGAGGAGATTGCCAATGAAAAAATGACCGGACAGCTTTATACGACCGGTATTCCTTATTCCCCGGAAAAAATTCGTTCATCGGTTTTGGCGATGAGCACAGATCCGATAGCTTATAGCTTGGCAGCTTTGGATAAACAAAATGGGAAAGTGTCTGATAAACAATTGAATAGTAAGGTGTTTTTTACTCAGCGATATCTGGATCCGGCCAAACGGTTGGTCAGTCAGGTACTGGACGGTAAAAAAGCCGATGAGGCACTGGTTTGTCAGATCGCGGGGATCACTCCTGAAAAATTGAAAGAAGCACATACGATTCTTACTCCTCCGAAAAGGGGGATGATGGGGAAAGGTAAGGCGAAACCGGTAGTGCAGTATACCAATGAACAGAAAGCGGAAGCCCGGGCGATCACCGAAGTGGAACGTACGATTACGAATATTGTGAATTATAAGCTGGCTTTGGAAAATAGTCCGGAGCAGGAAATGCAGTCGGTATTGAATGCTTTGTCGGGTGGATATATCGCTCCCACTTCGGGAGGAGATGCAGTCGCTAATCCGCAGGCAGTACCTACCGGTCGTAATTTATATGCTGTCAATGCCGAGGCCACTCCATCGGAACAGGCTTGGACGAAAGGAAAAGAATTGGTCGAAAATACGCTTGCTCAATACCGGAAGACTCACGGTGATTATCCTCGTAAAGTGAGTTATACTTTCTGGAGCAGTGAATTTATCGAAAGTGAAGGAGCGACTATAGCACAAGTGCTTTATATGTTGGGTGTAGAGCCGGTGCGTGATGCTTATGGACGGGTGTCGGACCTGCGTTTGATTCCTTCGGAAACTTTGGGACGTCCCCGTATCGACGTGGTGGTTCAGACCTCCGGGCAATTCCGGGATTTAGCGGCTTCACGGCTTGCGTTGATCTCGAGAGCTGTGGAAATGGCGGCCGCTTCTGCAAATGATAAATACGACAATCGGGTGGCGGAAAGCACGGTAGAGACGGAACGGTTACTGGTGGAACAGGGAGTTTCGCCTAAAGAAGCCCGCGAAATGTCTGCAAAACGAGTGTTCGGTGGTGTGAACGGCATGTACGGAACCGGAATTCAGGGAATGATCACCAGTGGGGATAAATGGGAAGATGAAAAAGAAATAGCCGATACCTACATCAATAATATGGGGGCTGTCTACGGAAGTGAGAAAGAATGGGGAGAAATGAAAAGCGGATTGTTGCGGGCCGTATTACACCATACGGATGTTGTCGTTCAACCCCGGCAAAGCAATACCTGGGGAGCATTGAGCCTGGATCATGTATATGAGTTTATGGGAGGCATGAACTTGGCTGTACGTAATGTCACCGGTAAAGATCCCGAGGCTTATTTTGCCGATTACCGGAATCGCAACCGGGTGAGAATGCAGGATTTGAAGGAGGCTATCGGAGTGGAATCGCGTTCGACGATTTTCAATCCGGAATATATCAAAGAAGTGATGAAAGGAGGGGCGTCGAGTGCTTCACAGATTACAGAAGTGGTAACGAACACTTACGGGTGGAATGTCACCAAGCCTGAAGTAATCGACGACGCTATGTGGAATCAGATTTATGATGTTTATGTGACGGATTCTTACAAGTTGGGAACCGAAGATTTTTTCAAACAACAAAATCCGGCCGCTTTGCAGGAGATCACAGCAGTGATGCTCGAGACTGCCCGGAAGGGGATGTGGGAGGCTTCGGAACAACAGATCAGTACCCTGGCAAATTTGCATACCGATCTGGTGAAAGAGTTCGGATCGGCCGGGAGCGGATTTGCCGGAGGAAATGCCAAACTGCAGGATTATATCGCCAGCCGGGTACAGCCGGAACGTGCCACTGTTTACAAAGAGCAGATTCAATCCATGAAAACGGCTCAGGTGGCTACCGATAAAAAAGGAATGGTCCTGAAAAAAGATGAGGTAGCTCAGGCTGAACGGGGAGAGAAAAATGCGTTGAACGGCGTATGGATCGCTGGTGGGGTATTCGCTCTGTTTGTGATACTGTTGCTGGTTTTGAAGAAAAAAAGAAAAGGGAATTAAATATCGATATGGAATTAGTTATCAGTATACTTATCTTATTTATCCTGGTCAATTGCCTGTTGAAGCTTAGTTTTTGGAAAGGCTGGCAGGCAGCTTTGTTCGGATTGATCTGTGGTATTTTCATTACCGCTACTTATCCGGTTGCTATCCTGCAATCCAAAACCCAGCTGGCCGACTACCTTCAGAATACAGTGGCTTTGCAAAATATGGCAGTGATCATTACGCTCGAGGCTGTCGTTTGTTTTGCGTATTGTGTGGCTGTATTGCGGGGATGGTTCGGCCAACAGGAAAAGTGGTGGGTGAAGTCTTTGAAATGGTATCCGACCCTGCTTATTTTTCCCGTCCTGTTTTATTTACAGACCGAGCTGATCTTTAGTTTTCCGGGGATATCCTTTTCGATCCTGTCCTATGTTTTTGCTATAGGAGTGGTGGTGATGATTCCTCTGCTGTGTTACTTTTTCAGGTATCTTTTACCTGAAAAAGAATTGCGGCTGGAAGTACATTTTCTCGTTAGTCTTTTTGTTTGTATCATCGGCTTGCTGACTACAGTGAATGGAAATGTTACCTATCAGGCAGTTAAAGAACCGACAAATTGGAAGGCATTGGCTTTTGCTTTTGGCTTGTTTCTGATCTTTTTCTTGTTGGGTATGGGTTGGAATAAATTGAAATGGGTCCTTTTACAGAAACGAAGTACCCACCAAACGACTTCTCGTAAATAATCGATAATATTTAAATTAAACTATAATCTATGGAAACTATTTCACAAGTGCTTTTTTGGGTGGCCAACAGCCTGCTTATACCGGATATTATTCTTTTATTATTACTGTTTATCCGGTCGTTGTTGCTAATCGGAGGAGTTTATAATCAATACATGACCAAACGGAAAAATGACAAACAGATGAACAGACTGATCAAAGAACTGACGCCCGATACGATCGGTGAACTGAAAGGTGCTTTACCCGGTAGGGATAACTCTTTGTATATCCGCTATCTCCGTGATTTATTGACCACACCTCCCAGTCCGGATTATTCGGATTATCTGATCACGAATTTTGAGAACGATGCAGAGAAGGATGTTATTCTTTCGAAGTTACTGGCTAAGATGGGACCGGTATTGGGATTGATCGGCACCTTGATTGCTATGAGCCCTGCCTTGGTAGGACTTTCTACCGGAGATATCGCCGGTATGGCTTATAATATGCAGGTGGTTTTTGCAACTACGGTTGTCGGTTTGGTAGTTAGTGCCGTCGGTTTGGTGTCGTTGCAATTTAAACAACGCTGGTATGCAAAAGATGTGAATAATCTGGATTATGTGGCCCGGAAGTTAAACGAGAAAAATACAGAAGCATGAGAACAGCGAGGCGAAAGAGCAAATTTGCCGTTCAGGAAGATGCCGATCCGCTGAGTGTGGTGGTCAACCTGTTCGATGTGGCTATGGTTTTTGCGGTAGCCCTGATGGTGGCAATGGTGATGCACATGAATATGACCGAAGTTTTTACTCAGGAAGATTTTACTATCGTGAAAAATCCTGGGAAAGACAATATGGAGATTATCATGAAAGAGGGAAATAAAATCAATAAATATACGCCTTCGAACGAACAAAGCTCCGGCTCGAAAGGAAAAAGGGTTGGTATAGCTTATGAACTTGAAAACGGAGAAATTATCTATGTGCCTGAATAATAGAAAGATGATGAAAATAGGAATGATAATAATACTTTGGTTCTGTCTGACTGGCGGCTTGGTCGTTGCTCAGGAGAAAAGAGCCTATACTTTATTCGATGCCGACGGGCAGGAAACCGACTATGCCCATATGATGAGTGTTTTGGGTGAACAACAGGTTGTATTTATCGGAGAGATACACAATTGCCCGATAGCACATTGGATGGAATATGAGATTGTCCGGGATCTATATGCTCTTCATAAAGATCGGTTGATGATCGGGGCTGAAATGTTCGAACGGGACGATCAACTGGTGTTGGATGAATATTTGAGTGGATTGATTACAGCCGAGCGTTTCACTAAGGAAGCAAAACTATGGCCGAATTATCCGACCGACTATAAAAAGATCGTAGAGTTTGCTAAAACCAACCGGATTCCTTTCGTTGCTACGAATGTACCCCGCAGGTATGCCGCTATGGTATCCCGCGGAGGATTCGGGGCTTTGGAACAATTGTCGGAAGAAGCGAAAAATTATATCGCACCGCTGCCTTTAAATTATGTCCGGAATGAAGGGGTTGAAACATATTTCCGTTCGATGGAAATGCCGGGAGCTAAAAAAGAGGATACGGAGAAGCTGGCCAAAGCTCAGGCTTTGAAGGATGCAACGATGGGATGGTCGATTGCTCAGAACATCGGATCGTACTTCGTCCACTTGAACGGCAGCTTTCATTCTGCTAACCAAGCCGGAATCATCACTTATCTCAACCGGTATCGCCCCGGTTTGAAAATAGCCACCGTTGAAGTGGTGCGTCAGGAAAAGACGGATAAACTGGATAAGGATGTCATGCGAAAAGCCGATTTTTATATTTGTGTCCCTACGGATATGACAACGACCTATTGAAAAGAAGTTGCGAATCTCAAGTTATAGGTAGGTTTATTTTTTCTTTCTATTCCGATTCCGGGTTTTGTGCCGTCAGACCGGTTCGCCTGGAACGGTCCGGTTAGGGTTTCCTTCACTGACCGGCGGAACTCCTCGCAAGCTCGTCAGACACCACCGGTCGGGCGTTCGGAAACCCTAACCGGACCCTCGTTCCTGCTCCAATGGTCTTCCGCCACAAAACCCTGCATCTTCCGTCAGCACTACAGGGCAAAGAAGGAAAGTTTTATTGAATGAAAGGGCAGGCCACCCTGACCGGAGTACGGATACCTGGGTTACCTGACCGGATTATTTCTATAAAATACCGATGGCTGAATTAATCCCTCATGTAAGGGTTCAGAAAAACAGCTGTTTGATAGAAATTTATACTTTTCAGGTCACAGTTCGTTTCCTATGTAGTGATAACGTAAGTCGGAGGTGTTCGTGTTCGGGGACCATTGGAGCTCTGGCGAGTGTCGTCTTGCTTTTTCTGAACGCCCGACCGGTGGTGTCTGACGAGCCTGCGAGGAGTTCCGCCGGTCAGTGATAGAAAAAGGTAGACGACCGACAGAAGCGACCGGGTCCCCGAACACGAATACCGAAGACGAACAAGTAACAAAATAATTCTACATTTAGAATAGTTTTAACGGAAAAATTAACCCTGACCGCTGTAACTATGATATTAATTGACGACATTGGTTGGATTACCTGCCAGGAAATGACGGATGTTTTCGAGGGCTTCACGACCCATGGCGATGCGGGCATCGATGGTGCCGGTTCCGATGTGGGGGGTGAGTACGACGTTCTCCAAAGCGTAGAGGGTTTCTGTGATGTGAGGTTCGTCTTCGAAGACATCCAGGGCTGCACCTGCTATTTGACGTTTTTTCAATACTTCGGCCAGTGCTTGCTCATCGACAACAGCTCCCCGGGCTGTATTGACGAGAATGGCTGTCGGTTTCATCAAACTCAGTTCACGCTGTCCGATCAGGTGCCGGGTAGCGGGAGTCAAGGGGGTATGAAGAGTGACGAAGTCGGATTCCCGGAGCAGGGTATCCAGTTCGACCCGTCGGTAACCGGGAACTTCGGTGTGGTGATTATAGTAAATGATATTCATTCCGAAAGCTTCTGCTTTACGGGCGACATTTTTACCGATATTGCCCAGGCCTATAATGCCCAAGGTCTTTCCTTCCAATCCGAATCCCAGGTTGCGCATAGTGCCCCACATACTTTCTTTTTCTATGCGGATACGTTGATTGCATTCGGCAATCCGGCGGGCTGCACTCAGCATCAGGGCCAGTGCCAGCTCGGCCGTAGGACTATTGACCGCTTTCGGGGTATTGGTCACAGCTATACCCTTTTCACGGGCATAGGTGATATCGATATTATTATAACCCACTCCATAATTGCTGATTAGCTTCAGCTTTTTTCCGGCATCGATGATTTCCCTGTCGATCGGAGCATGAAATATGGCCAGCATAATATCGTAATCGGGTAGTATGCGCAGCAATTCCGTTTTACTGAATTCTTCCTTTTCCGGAAAGGTGATTTCCCAATCTGCAGGCAGATTCTGGAAGGGTTCCCGGGGAATATTGTAGGTGACAAGGAGTTTCATAACATCGTTATTATAGGGATTATACGGATTTACTCGAGAGTGGTTCGGGCAAAGGGAGCTGCGTCCAGGCCGATAAATTGTCCTGCCAGGTATTTGTAATAACCGGTAACGGCTACCATCCCGGCATTATCGAGGGAAAATCCCAGACGCGGAATAAAAACTTCCCAGCCTGAGCGGGCTGCTTCGTCATGTACTGCTTTTTGTAAAGCCGAATTGGCCGAAACACCTCCGCCGATGGCTATTTGTTTTATTCCCGTTTGTTTGGCTGCTTTTTTCAATTTAGACATCAGAATATCGATAACAGTCTTTTGAAGAGAAGCACATAAGTCGTTCAGGTTATCCTGAATGAAATCGGGATTGTTTTTCAGTTCATCCCGCAGAAAATAGAGGAATGAAGTTTTCAGTCCGCTGAAACTGTAATCGAGCCCCGGTATTTGCGGTTTGTTGAAAGTGAAGCGTTCCGGATTACCTTCTTTCGCGAGTCGGTCGATAATCGGACCGCCGGGATAGGGTAATCCCATCACTTTGGCACATTTGTCGAAGGCTTCCCCCGCAGCATCGTCGATCGTTTGTCCGATCATTTCCATTTTCAGGTAATCGTGTACAACGATCAACTGCGAATTTCCGCCCGATACCAGCAGGGTCAGGAAAGGGAAAGAAGGCTGCCGGCTTTCCACTCCCGGTTCTTTGATAAAATTAGCCAGGATGTGCGCCTGCAGGTGGTTTACTTCTATCATAGGTAAATGATTGGCCAGGGCAAAACCTTTAGCAAAAGAAGTTCCTACCAGGAGCGAGCCCAATAACCCCGGTCCGCGGGTAAAAGCTACAGCATCGATGTCTTTCACTTCGATACCGGCCCTTTTGATGGCTTCTGATACCACGGGAATTATATTTTGCTGGTGTGCCCGTGAGGCCAGTTCAGGGACAACTCCGCCATAAGCTTCATGCACTTTCTGGCTGGCAATGACATTACTTAGCACAAGGCCATCTTTCAATATTGCAGCAGAGGTATCGTCACAAGAAGACTCGATTCCTAAAATTACAGTCATATTTATTCTTTAAACTTTATTCTCTAATCTTTGAACTCCAATCGTTTTCAAATCTGATGCAATATTAATATTTTTGTGAGCAAACTAAAAATAACTGCGGGTATAAAAAAGGTTCTTCGGATATTATTGTTTTGTGCAACGGGAGTGGTGTTACTGGCAGGGATGCTTTATCTCCTGTTACAGACTTCGTATGTACAAACTGCGTTGGTTCAATATATTACTCAGCAGGTTAAAGCGTCTACCGGTGTTACTATTCAGATCGGCCATGTCGATTTCCGTCCGGTAAAATCTTTGGTACTGAAAGAAGTTTTATTAAAAGACTTTAAAAACGATACTTTATTATATTGCCAGGATTTGCGGGTAAAGGCAGATTCTTTCAATATCGTAAACAAGAGTTTCACGATCGGTGAAATTGTTTTGAATCAGGCTGATTTTAATTTATGGATATCGCGTGGGGAAGGATCGCCGACAAATATAGAGATGTTTCTGGATTCTTTACAGCGGGTCGCTCCTGCCGATACAGAGGGGGAGGGCGGTGAAAAACAGAGCGGTTGGTTGATGGGATTGAAGAAGGTCAGTCTGCGGGATTCCCGTTTCACTTATCGTGAAGAAGAATATGAACCGGTGGATTATGGCGTTAACTGGACGGATGTGGAATGCCGGGATTTGAATGTCGATATTACGGATTTTGACTTTGGGGATGAATATTCACAGATCGTCGTTTCCGGTTTGAGTTTTATCGAGAAGTCGGGATTGAGGATGAAGGAATTGGATGGACGGGTTCGGATCCGGGAGAGTAATTTGACGATTACGGATGCACGGATAGAACTTGAACGGAGTAGTCTCGACTTGATGAAACTGGAATTCAGCTGGACACCCGATCAGCACGACTGGCGTTATTTTACGACCCGGATGCAACAATATTATGAATTAGGGCCCTCGTCGGTGAGTTTTATCGATCTGGCATATTTTAACGGAGTGCTGAGAGGGATCGATAATACGGTGAAATGCAGCGGTATTGTCAATAACACCATCAATAAGCTGGAAGGTCATGACCTTTATTTTGAGTTAGGGGATAAAACCGTTTTTCAGGGAAGTTTTAAATCGGAAGGGTTGCCGGATGTATGGAATACACGGTTTCATATCGATTTGTATAAGGCGCATTTGAATCCCGATGATCTGGAAACCGTCTATTTGCCCTGGTTCGATAGGTATATTCCGGTTCCGGAACCTCTGCATCATTTTTCTTTTGTCGATTTCGAGTCGATTTGTTTCGAAGGTACATTATCGGATTTTATGGTGAAGGCGAAGAGTATTACTCCGGCTTTGGCAGGAAATCTGACGTTTCGTTATGCTCCTTGTCCGGACAAAAAGCCCGATTGTGATACCATGGGTGGGGATTTTCATTTTTATCAGGTCGACTGTGGAAAGTTGTCCGGGCTGTCGATGCTGGGATACGGTAGTTTGTCCGGTAGTTATGCAGGAGTCTGGGATACCCGGGGACCTTCGTTTCATATAGATTCGAAAGTGGAGCGTCTGAATATCCATCAAGGGAATGTCAAAGATATGAAAGTGGCCATGACTTATGAGACGGGAAAGCTGGATGTGATGGCCACCGTGGAGAACGAGCAGATGCAGGGAGGGGTATTGCTGGCTTATGATTTGAGTGATTCCCTGAATTTTTTGAGTACCCGGGGACAGTTACGGATCGATGAATTGGCGGCATTCGGTTTGGATATAAAAGGGGGACAGGAGGCGCTCGAAACTTCGTTCGAGATCATTCATGCCGGGCAGGAAAATAAGAGTTTTACCAATTTATCCCTGACGGATTTCAAATATACCTGTGATACAGCTACATTCACGATAGATAAAATTAGTATGGAGGATAACCAGAAGGGAGATCATAATACTACTACTTTAAAATCGGATGTCGTGGATCTTTTTATTTCGGGAAATTTTCGGGAATTGCGCCCTGCTCCGTTTGTTTTTCGATTGATGCAAAATTATTTACCGGCTTATTCGGTACATCAGCCTAAAAAGACCCGGAAGTATCCGAAACGGAAAGAACCTGAAAAGTTCGATTTTCAATATACCGTGCAGGTAAAAGATGCCGGCCGGATTTTGCAGGTTCTCTATCCTGATTTGTATATAGCTTCGGGTACATTGATTACTTCCGATTACCGGAATGAAACCGGACAATTGCGTCTTCGCCTGACGACCGATTCGATCGGTTATGAGGATATCAGCCTGCTTCATTCCAAAATCGATCTTGTGGGGGATATGCAACGGCTGGATATGAAATATACTACCGACCGGCTCATTTATGGCAATGGATACCAGCTTTATAATGTCAGGAATGAGTTAACGCTTGCGGATAACCATCTGGACAATAGATTGAGCTGGTGTAATTGGGGAGATAAGACTTATAGCGGGGAATTGTCTGCCTGTGTCGTTTTCTCTCCCGATGAAAAGTATGGTTATAACACGGAAATCCGGATTCATCCGGGAGTCATTGTGATGAACGATAGCGTTTGGCGGGTCAAGGAATCTTCGGTTTTTATCGCCGGTAAAGAGATTGATGTAAGTGACTTTTTTATACAGCGGGGAAAAGAGAGTTTGTCGGTTAACGGTAAACTCTCCGAATCTACTGAAGAAAAGCTATTCGTGAAACTCGAGAATTTCAATCTGGAGAATGTAAGCCGGATCGCTTTGAAACACCGGCCATTTTTGTTCGGAATCGCTACCGGTTCGCTGACTCTTCAGGATTATTATAAAAATTTTATGTTGATTACCGATTTTAATGTCGATAACTGGGGAATCAACCGGGATACTTTAGGATCGTTGAGCCTGCGTTCGTATTGGGATGCGGATAACAGAAACGTCATTGTCGGAGCTGAAAACAGAGTAGACGATGCTGTGCCCTTAGTGGTACAGGGGTATTATACGCCCGAGAAGGATACGATTGATGTCGGCATACATTTGGAAAAAGTGGGATTGGAGCGGTTAGGAATCTATGCTTCTGATTTTGTTACGGAGACTGCCGGGAATTTGTCCGGGAATGTGCGGATTTCAGGAAATACCTATAAGCCGGATATTTCCGGTTTTGTCTATTTCGATTCGGTAGGGATGAAAGTCAATGTTTTGAATACTAAATTTTTTGTTCACGATAGCGTTCATATCGTAAATAATCATCTGTTGTTTCGTAATTTTTATATGAAAGATATTCATGGGCAGCAAGCGGTGTTGAATGGAGAATATCAGTTTTGGGAAAATCGTTACCGCCTCGATGCCCGGTTTGAAAAGTTTATGGTGCTGAATACCGGTTTTGCAGATAACGAATCGTTTTATGGTCAGGTATATCTGAGTGGGTTGGCCGATTTGGATAACCATAATGGGGTGGATAATGTCACGATCAATGCCCGGACGGAGAATGATTCCCGTTTGTATCTTCCCTTGTCGGCAGGCATGACGGAGCAGTCCAATAATTTTTTGCATTTTGTCCATACCGGACAGCCGGAGAATCAGAAGATACAACCTAAATCGGCAGTATCGGATATTAATTTGAATGCGAACCTGGAGGTCAACGATAAGCTGAATGTACAGGTGATTTTTGACCCGACGGTCGGAGATATTCTGAAAACTACGGGAAACGGAGATATTAAGATCACTTTCGATAAAGACGGAAATCTGAATATGTTCGGGGAATATCAGATTGCAAAAGGGGATTATCTCTTTACTTTGAGCAACCTGGTGAATAAAAAATTTGTACTTACTCCCGGGGGAACGATTTCCTGGAGCGGTTCGCCTTATGAGGCAATGTTGAATATCAATGCGGTATATAATTTGAAAACGACGATTACCGAATTGTTACCGGCAGAAAAACTCTCTTCCGATGAGTCGAATCCCGATGAAAAGATCGCTACGGAATCGGGAAGAAAGGTTCCGGTGGAATGTATCCTGAATCTGAGTGATAACCTGACCAATCCGGTAGTAAAATTCGATATAAACTTCCCGACACTGGAAACCCAGAGTAAAAGTTATATCCAGAGTCTTTTTTCCAGCCAGGACGAGATTAATAAACAAATGTTTTCTCTGTTGGTATTGAATCGATTCTACCGGACAGACAATACGGGGGATTATGGTTTACAAGCCCAGACGGCAGGGGTGACGACTTTGACGGAGATGTTTTCCAATCAGTTATCCCGTTGGTTTTCACAGTTTAGCAGCAATGTAGATATCGGGTTTGCTTACCGTCGGGGAGACCGGGAAAAAGAAATGACATCGGATGAGTTCGAACTGGCTGTCTCAACTCAGCTTCTCGATGACCGGATTACGATTTCTGCTAACGGAAATATGGATGTCGGAGGTAATCGGAACGCTGCCGGGGACGAGAATCGCAAAAATAATATTGCCGGAGACTTCGATATCGAAGTGAAGTTAAATAAACAAGGATCGTTGAAAATGAAGGCTTACTCCCATACGAACGAGAAGCTGCTATATAATAATACGGAAACCATTCAGGGAGTAGGGGTGTCTTATCAGGAATCATTCGATACTTTGCGGGAACTGTTGCGGAAATATTTCGGCTTTTTACGAAAGAGAAAGTAAGCGGGATAGGTGTTCTGTCTGTTTTCACCGTTATGATAAATTCCGGTTTGAAAATGATTTTATAAAAAAAACGGGAAATTGTTTTTAATATGCTGTTTTTTTTACAAATTGCATGCTGCAAACGATTACGAACTTAAACTTTATATATTATGACAGCACAAGAATTTATAGACAGAGAAGCTCGTTACGGGGCTCACAACTATCACCCGCTACCTGTGGTACTCGAACGGGGAGAAGGTATTTATGTCTGGGATACAGATGGAAAAAAGTATTTCGATTTTCTTTCTGCTTATTCGGCTGTGAACCAGGGACATTGTCATCCGAAGATTGTGAAGGCAATGATCGATCAGGCTCAGAAACTGGCATTGACTTCGCGGGCTTTTTATAATGATGTGCTGGGAGAATGGGAAGAATTTGTGACCCGATTCTTTGGTTATGACAAGGTGTTACCGATGAATACAGGAGCAGAGGCCGATGAAACAGCGTTGAAACTCTGTCGGAAATGGGCTTATATGAAAAAGGGGGTACCCGATGGAAAGGCCAAGATTATCGTTTGTGACGGGAATTTTCATGGACGTACCATTACGATCGTTTCGCTCTCTAACGATCCCGAATCGTATGCCGGATACGGACCTTTCACTCCCGGATTCATCAAGATTCCTTATAATGATATTCCGGCTTTGGAGAAAGCACTTCAGGATCCTGATGTGGCCGGTTTTCTGTTGGAACCGATTCAGGGGGAAGCCGGTGTTTTTGTGCCGGATGAAGGATATCTGAAAAAAGCCTATGAACTGTGTAAATCCAAAAATGTCTTGTTTATTGCCGATGAGGTACAAACGGGAATTGCACGTACCGGTAGATTACTGGCTTGTGACCATGAAGGAGTACATCCGGATATCCTGGTGCTAGGTAAAGCGATGTCGGGGGGAATGATGCCGGTTTCCTGTGTACTGGCCAACGACGATATTATGCTTTGTATCAAGCCCGGCGAACATGGATCGACCTATGGGGGGAATCCGATTGCAGCCAGAGTGTCCATTGCTGCTTTGGAAGTGGTACGGGACGAAAAACTAGCCGAGAATGCGGAGAAATTGGGACAAGTGTTCCGGGATCGGATCAGTAAAATCCATTCGGATATGATCGAACTGGTACGTGGTAAAGGATTGTTGAATGCCGTTGTGATTAAGCCTAAGAACGGTAAAACCGCTTGGGATGTATGTTTGAAATTGAGAGATAAAGGCTTATTGGCTAAACCGACCCACCAGCATATTATCCGTTTTGCCCCACCTTTGGTGATCAACAAGATGGAACTCATGGAAGCCATCGGTATTATAGAAAATACGATAGCTGAATTCGAATAGCTTGACAACAGCCGGAGCATAGGTGCCGGCTGCTAAAATAAAAGACGAAGGGCGAGAGAATGCCTTTCGTCTTTTTGTATCTTTGTCGCAGGCTGATCGGTTCATACGACGGTCTGGAAAACGAATGGGTATGAAACACAATTGGAAACCGGGAACGATGATTTATCCTTTACCGGCAGTGCTGGTGAGTTGCGGTGCGACTCCCGAAGAATATAATTTGTTTACAGTGGCTTGGACTGGAACGGTTTGTACCAATCCGCCCATGTGTTATATTTCGGTAAGGCCGGAGCGGTATTCTTATCCGATCATTCGGCGACAGGGCGAATTCGTTATCAACCTGACAACCGAAGACCTGGCTTTTGCTACGGATTGGTGTGGAGTTCGTTCAGGGCGCGATTACCGGAAATTCGAAGAGATGAAACTCACGCCCGGAAAGGCCGGAGTGGTTCGGGCGCCGATTGTTGAAGAAGCCCCTGTATGCATCGAATGCCGGGTGAAAGAGATCGTCCCTCTGGGATCACATGATCTGTTTCTGGCCGAAGTGGTGAATGTACAGGCCGATGACCGGTATCTGAACCCCGAAACGGGAAAATTTGAACTCGACCGTGCAAATCCTTTGGTGTATACTCATGGGGAATATTTCGGTCTGGGCAAGAAGATCGGGAAATTCGGATGGTCCGTGGAGAAAAAGAAGAAGAAAAATAAGAAATAAGAGAAGGAATTTTAATGAAAAGATAAGATGAAAAAAATGTTTCAAACGATGTGGCTATTGGGTGTACTGGTCCTGATCGCTGCGTGCGGGGATCATTCCCGCTTTAAGTATGAGTCGGTGCCCGGAGATCCGTTGAATGCCCGGATTTATACTTTAGACAATGGCTTAAAGGTGTATATGACGGTCAATAAAGATCAACCCCGGATTCAGACCTATGTCGCCGTCCGCGCCGGTGGAAAGAACGATCCGGCAGAGACGACCGGGTTGGCCCACTATTTTGAGCACCTGATGTTCAAAGGAACGGATAGTTTCGGAACACAGAATTACGAACAGGAGAAACCGATGCTGGACCGGATAGAAGCTTTGTTCGAGGTATATCGGAAAACGACGGACGAGGCTCAGCGGACTGCTCTCTATCGTCAGATCGACAGTGTGTCTTATGAGGCCTCTAAGATCGCTATTCCCAATGAATACGATAAATTGATGGCGGCGATCGGAGCTACCGGGACAAATGCCTATACTTCTTACGACCAGACTGTTTTTGAGGAAGATATTCCTTCGAATCAGGTAGAGAACTGGGCTAAAATACAGGCCGATCGGTTTCAGCATCCTGTTATCCGGGGATTTCATACCGAACTGGAAGCTGTTTATGAAGAAAAAAATATGTCCCTGACCAAAGATAACCGTAAAGTGATCGATCAGGTGATGGCCGGTCTCTTCCCCCACCATCCTTATGGAACTCAAACCATTTTGGGAACACAGGAAAATCTGAAAAATCCGTCTATTACGAATATTAAGAATTTCTATACTCAATGGTATGTGCCTAATAATATTGCGGTTTGTCTTTCCGGAGATTTTGATCCCGATGTAATGATCGAAACGATAAACCGTTATTTCGGTGGAATGAAACCGAGTCAGAACTTGCCTGAACTGAACTTTCAACCGGAGCAGCCGATTACCTCTCCTATAGTGAAAGAAGTGGTGGGACCGGAAGCTGAAAATGTGACTTTGGCGTGGAGATTTCCGGGAGCAAACAGTGAGGACGTAGAAACCTTGAATCTGCTGGCTCAGGTGTTGTACAACGGACAAGCCGGTTTGATCGACCTGGATATCAATCAACAACAGAAAATGTTGGGAGCTGCTGCCTATCCTTTCTTATTAGCTGACTACAGTGTATTTTTAATGGAAGGAACACCTAAAAACGGACAAACCCTCGAAGAAGTACGTACACTGCTGTTGGAAGAAATCGGAAAGTTGAAAAAAGGAGAATTCGACGAGAACCTGATCGCTGCGACGATCAATAATAACAAACGCGACAGACAAAAACAATTGGAAAGCAATGAAGACAGAGCAACCTGGTTTGTCGAGTCGTTTGTCAACGGTACGAATTGGGCCGATGAAGTGGCTTCACTCGACCGGATGAGTAAAATTACCAAACAAGAGCTGATAGATTTTGCCAATACTCATCTGAAAGATAATTATGTCGTGGTCAATAAACGGCAGGGGAAAGACGAAAGTGTAAAGAAAATGACTAAACCGGCCATCACTCCGATTGTGACCAACCGGGATAAGAGTAGTGCTTTTTTGCGGGAGATCCGGACAGCACCGGTAAAACCCATCGAACCGGTATTTGTCGATTTTTCAAAAGATATGGCTCAAGGAAAACTCAAATCCGATATTCCTTTGTGGTATAAGAAAAACCCGACGAACGACCTGTTCTCTTTAACTTATGCTTTTGAGAAAGGAAATAATGAGGATCGTTATCTTTCCACTGCTGCCGGCTATCTGGATTATTTGGGTACTTCCGAATTGAGTCCGGAACAGGTGAAGGAAGAGTTTTACCGTTTGGCTTGTGATTTTGGTATTCGTCCGGGAGCTGACCGTACCTATCTCACTATTTCGGGTTTATCCGAAAATATGGGAGAGGCGATTCAATTGGTCGAATCTCTGCTGGCAGATGCTCAACCCAATCCGGAAGTACTGGAAATTATGAAAGGTGATATTCTGGAAGGGAGAGCGAATACAAAATTAAATCAGCAGGCAAATTTCAGAATGCTGATGCAATATGGTTTATACGGACCGAAATCGCCTGCGACCAATGTGCTTTCGGCTGATGAAATACAAAATTTAAAGTCGGAAGAGCTGTTGACCCACCTTCGTGATCTGAGCAAGACCGAACATACTGTCCTTTATTACGGCCCGAAGACCCAGGAAGAAGTTGTGGCAGAAGTGAATCGGTACCATCAGGTGCCTGAAAAGCTGATCGCTGCAGATAAGGCTTCGCTTTTTAAGATCAGAGAAACCGGAGAAAGTAAGGTTTTGTTAGCTCCGTATGCTGCTGCTCAGGTATATATGGCTGCTATTTCTAACCGGGGAGAAAAATTCGATCCGAATATTTATCCGGTAGCTACCTTATATAACGAGTATTTCGGGGGAGGTATGAATTCGATCGTATTCCAGGAATTGCGTGAAGCCCGGGGATTGGCTTATTCGGCATCTGCCGGTTTGGGTGAGCCTTCCCGTCTGGACAAGCCTTATATTTATTCTACTTTTATCGCTACTCAGAATGATAAGATGGGAGATGCTTTGACTGCATTCGATGAAGTTATCAATCATATGCCTGAGTCTGAAGCTGCCTTTAATCTGGCAAAAGAAGCTTTGATTGCCCGGTTACGGACCGACCGGATTACCGGAGCCGGAATTTTCGATGCCTATCAGGAAGCAAAGGACCTGGGATTGGACAGTGACCGCCGGAAAATGTTATTCGACGATTTGCAGAAACTGACCCTGGATCATGTAAAGGATTTTCAGGAAAAATGGGTGAAAGACCGCAAATATACCTATTGTGTATTGGGAGATGAAAAAGAATTGGATATGAAAAAATTATCTTCTTATGGTCCCGTAGAGCGACTGACTACCGAACAGATTTTTGGGTATTAGAGAGTTGCTGAGTTAAAAGAGTTGCTGAGTTGCTGAGTTAAAAGAGTTACTGAGTTGCTGAGTTAAAAGAGTTACTGAGTTACATGAGGGAGGGAAGAGGTTGTATAGGGGCGGTTAAATCCTTGCGACCTCTGTAACTTCTGTAACCTTTGTAACTCTTTATCACTGACTCAAAATAAATTTGAAACCCCATTCCTTTGTACTATCTTTGTTGAGCAGATCTAATAGGGGGAAGTAATGAAATTTAATTTAATATTGAGTTGTTTCGTGGCCATTCTGGCTTTGGTAAATCCGATACAGAAGGTGTTGATCGTCACGTCTTTGCAGGAACGTTTTTCTCCAACCGAGTTACGGTATATTTCGATTAAATCGACGATTACGGCAATGCTTATTCTGATTTTTTTTCTTTATCTGGGACAGGTGACTTTTAGTTATGTTTTTCGGGTCGAGCTTTACTCTTTTCAGATTACTTGCGGGGCTGTGCTGATGTATAACGGTTTGTCCGGTTTGTTGAAAGGATTTTTTATGAAAGTGGATGAACATATTAAGATTGCCGATTTAACCACTGTACCTATTGCTATTCCGATGATTGCCGGACCTGCTACGATTACTGCTGCAGTTACTTTCCCTGTTCAGTATAGCCGTTTTGTCACGATCGTTGCTATTTTACTGGCTTTAGCTGTGAACCTTTTCTTTATGCTGAAAGCCCGAAGGATCGGTAGTTTTCTGATTAAATATAATTTTATGAATCCTTTGATCCGGATTATCGGATTGATCGTTGCTACGATCGGCCTTCAAATGGTATTCGACGGTATTACTTTATTTATTAAGACATTAGCCTGAACGATCAGGTACAGCCTCGGAAATAAAACCGATGATTTTCAAATATGGGTTCGATTAATTCGAAGCGGATGAATTTTGCCAGTGTATTTTCGGCTTTTATCCGGGGAATACGGGCCAGACGACAATACTGATTAAGGGTTATAGCCGGATGGGTCGTGAGATAATCCAATAGTAATCGTTCTTGCTCTGTATAATGAAGAAAGGAACCTTTTGGGGTCTCTTCTTGTTGCCAGACTTTTAAATGTACCGGAGTAGCGAGGATATTCTCGTCTTTTATACGGATATAAGCCCAGCATTTATTTGTCTGATCTTTGGCATAATAAGGTTTGGTTGTTCCGGGAGGTACAATGACTTCCAACACAGTGTGTCCGTCGATATCGTGAATCTGCATTTGACAGTTTACCTGAGGTTGACAATACAATTTTGCTGCTGCCTCGATCATGTAAATTTCCTCCTCCGAACGCACTCCTGCAATTTTTCCGTTATCTTTCACCCCAATAAGCAAGCGCCCTCCGTCCGTATTGGAAAAAGCCGATAAAGATTTGGCTATTTTCCGTGCATCCGAGATCTCGAATTTGAAATCCTGTTGTTGGTGCTCTCCTTCTTCTATCAGTTTATAAATATAATCTTTACTGTTCATGGTATAGAGTTGCTGAGTTATAGAGTTGCTGAGTTGCTGAGTTAAAAGAGTTGCTGAGTTATAAAGTTGTTGAGTTGAAAGAGTTTGTTATTGGATTGGTGTGACCCCTGAGTGCATAGGCTAATGTTTGTAGTCATATATTTACTTTAACAATGTGTTGCAAATATGATCTTGCTTTGTATTTAAATTATTAAGCTAATGCCTTGTAACTCTTCTAACTCTTCTAACTCAATAACTTAATAATTCAGAAACTCAGAAACTCAGAAACTCAAAAACTCAACAACTTAGTAACTCAGTAACTCTTTTAACTCAGCAACTCTACAACTCATTCAATCTTCACTTTTCCTCCCGGTAAAATAGCCTGTATACTATTGTCGTACATAGCTGAACAATAAATTGCCGGTAACATATATTCTCCGCGGAACGCTGCATTGCAACGGAAACGGAAAGTCTTAGACTGATTTTGTTCCAAGCTGAAATAGACATAAAAACGGTCATCCCGGATATCGACATATTCTGCCTCTTTCCAGGCACTGGTGTTTCCGGTAAGACGGTCATTGATGATCTCGAAGCCGGAAGGTACCGGATAGTTTAATGCCAGTTCCTGATAAGTACCGGTCAGGCCCGTGTTTTTGATTGTAATTTCGGTTGTAATGTCTTCCCCCTGTTGCAGCTGTTCGATGTTGAGCGGAGTACCTTTGTCATTATAATAACGCACATGCATCGACATTCCGGACATAACTTTTTCCTTGACTACTTCCAGAGGGGCGGAACTATTGATCTGACGGACAAAAAGTGAACCTTGACCGTTGTTCGTCACCGTAACCGAAGCTTTGTCAGCCTGCAAAACGAGTTGTTTTTGCCAGATTGTCTTGTCGGTTTTGACGTTTTCGTTACCTGAATTTGTTTTTACTGTGATATCGATTCCTTTTTGGCTGCCCAGGTATTTTTGTACGAACTGGGCGGCTGCATAAAGAGCGAAAGAGGTTTCCTGGGTACTGTACCAATTGCCGGATCCCATGGCTTTAGAAATCTTCTCTAACATGCGGTAAGCATCTTGTTGCATGTTCAGGATGACCATCGATTGCAGAATCAGGGCATTGTCCCGGGTAGTAGAACCGAACGTTCCTCCCGTTTCCCGGTAAGGGGTGACTTCGAAGGACAGATCGCGTATCATTTTCGTAGCGATTTCCTGTTGATTACTTAAAGCATAAGCGGAGGCCAGCAGCCATTGTGAAACCGGACGTTGCAAGCGGGTCTCTTTCAGTCGGTTCATGGCTGCCAGATCGGGTTTACCGGCTAAAGCCAATACATACAAACGATAGGCTTGGTCTTGCTGTGACCACGGTTCTGTGCGGTTCCAGCTGTTAGCCACCTGACGCATATAGTTCGTGGCATTCTGTAACATCTGAATCGGGACTGCATAGCCTTGTTTTTGGGCATTTGCCAGGAAATTTACAGCATAAGAGGTAGCCCATTCCGAAATATACGGCTCTCCAGGCCAGTAAGCAAAGCCTCCTTCCGGGGTCTGATAACTTCTCAGACGGTTGATGACTTCTCTGACGTTATTTTCTGCCGTGATCTGTTGTTCCGGACTTAATGCCAGAAGCCAGGATAAAGCTAATTGCGGAAATGCCTGTGAAGTGATTTGCTCTGCACAGCCATGAGGGTAGTCGAGCAAGTAACTGAGGCGTTGTTCCAGGTTTAACGGTGGGATAGAGGATACCTCCAGGACAGAAAGCGGTTCGGTTCCTGTAATGCGGGTATCGAAAGAAACAGTCTCTCCTGCTTTAGCTTCTTTTTCTTCGATCTCTGTCATTCTCGGATTAGGAATACGTACCTGAACATCCTCGGTGACAATAGCTGTTTCATTGCCCGATGTCGCTTCTGTCCGAAGTGTCGACATCCCGGTTTGGCTATTGATCCGAGCCTTAAAATAGACAACTTGTTCTCCTTTTTTATCGAATTGGATGTGTTGTTCTTTTTCTCCTGTCAGGGTGATTTTGTCGTCGGTAGTCATCTTTACGGTGACTTCCCGGATATGATCTTTCAGGACAAAAACGGTAACCGGAATATCGATGACATCTCCCGGTGTGAACAGACGGGGAAGGGCAACCGATACCATGAGGGGTTTATTTACCGTACTGTTGACACTGGCTGCTCCATATTGTCCATTGGTAGCTGCAATGACCATCGTCCGTACTTCGCCGATATATTCCGGCATTTTGAAGGTGTGTTTTTGAGTAGCTCCGGCTTTCAAACTGAAAGGACCGTCGAATAAGACGACCGGTTTGAACCGGTTGGTCTTTTCGTCCTGTAAATCCTTCAAGGCTTCGTCGCCACCCACAGCAAAAGCTTTATCCAGACGGGCTCCATAAGCACCGTAGATATAGTCGTAGAAATCCCAGGTTTTTACGCCCAGGGCTTCCCGTGCATAGAAAGCAGCAAAGGGATCCGGAGTACGGAAAGTGGTCAGCGAAAGCAGTCCTTCGTCGACTATCGCAATGGTGTAATTCATCGCCTTGCCGTCTTTTTCAGAAACTTCCACATTGAACTCTTTTCCCGGTCGGAGTTCCTGAGCCATTTTGATCTTCGGATTCAAATGGAGAGCCGGGTCTTCTACATGGATATTGACAACTCCATACATTCGGATCGGACGGTCGTTGTCCCGGTTGTTGTGAGGTTGAAGCAGAGTGACTGCAATGTATGTATTGGGACACATCTCGCTGGTGGCCTCCAACTCGAAGGTGGTGTTACCGGCAGAGGTATTGATCCGTTTCATGTTGCTGACGGTTTTCCCGTTTTCAAGGCTGACGATGGCTACACTACCTGTTGCTGAAGGAATTGTAACTTTTATCTTTTCGCCGACGCGGTAAGATTTTTTGTCGCTGCTCAGGTGTAAGGTGGTCGCTGCAGTTTGATCGGCGTTATCCGACCAGCTACCGAAATAGGCGATTAAACCGGAGGTATGCCCCGAAGGATCGGTGGCCCGGATAAAATAACGTCCATATGTCGGGATGTGAAGATCCAACTGAAAACGACCGTCGGTGGCTTTGACTTTCTGGCTCAATACACTGCTACTATATTCCCGGTTGACATAAGATCCCAGGTTTTCATCTTCCGAATCCCACCACCAATGCCAGTCGAGTTTATATACTTCAATCTGAATGGTAGCATTTCCTGATTGTTTTCCTGTTGGGGTAACCGTAACGCCTTGTAATCGAACAGGTTGCTCGGTGGAGTACCAATTATCGTCGTTTTCAGGTAGACGTATTCCTACATATTCATCGTAAGGGGAATAGCGGATACTTTGTGAGCTGATACTGAAATCCCCACTGTTTTCAAATACCCGGGTGGTGAAGACTGCATTTAATATTCCGGGAGCATCTTCGGTTTTGATCTTGTTCAGGCTGAATGAAAAATTTCCCTGCTGGTCGGTTTGCCCGTCGAATAGGGTTTCTGTCGAAGGTTCGAAATACCTGGATTTATCGGAAAAACGATAATCCGGAAATTCGGAGAAACCTGCATCGGCATGGTATAAACGTACCTCTGTGATCGCTTTTTGATTGGAAGTCGGTGCTCCGTTCAGCCATTTGGTCTTCACTTCTACAGGTTTCAGGGAAACACCGGTACCGATAATTTTATCGTTAGGAAATAACATTTGTATAGCCAGACGGTTCGGTTTCACTGTTTCGATGCGTAATGTCTGTTTGAAAGTCAGGCCACCGATACGGAAGAGGACATGCCAATAACCGGTTTGGTCTTCGGGTTCGGTTTTGAAGGTAAAACAATGGATATTATTGGGAGTAATCGCTCCTTTTAAAGTTTGGGTAATATGTCCGTTGGGATCGACCAGTTGTGCAACGATCGGGTGACCTTCCGGTAAGACACCGAGCTTGTCCTCCAGGATCAGGGATAAATAGATTTCATCTCCCGGACGCCATACCCCCCTTTCACCATAAATGAATCCTTTTACCCCCATTTGTACATGTTGTCCGCTGACGTCGAAGTTACTGAGGGATAGAGCACTGTTTTCTGCTAAACGCAACCAGGCTTTGTCTTTACCCTTCTGTGCCAGTACGATAAAGCCCGGAGATGCCGGTTTTAAATACGCGAATCCTTCTTTATCGGTCTTTGCCGAATCGATCTTTTGATTCTGATAATTGTAAAGACTGATGTTGCAGTTCGGAATCGCTTCAGCGGTACTGAGATCGGAAACGCATACGACATACTGATTGTCGGCTCCTTGTTTGGCCATAATGCCCAGTGAAGTATTGATGATATTGCGGGCTGCAAACCGATCACCGGTGTAGTAGGAGATATGACAAGGATTTTCGCGCTGTTCCCAGTCGAAACCGGATGGATAATAATATTCGCTGTAGTAGGAACCCGGGTTGTCCCAGTCCGTATCCCCATAATCCGAGTCGGGACTTTCATCGGCACAGGAAAGAATGGTATATGATTTCTTGAATTTCAGTCTGAAACGATAAATATTACCTTTCTCCAGATTGACCAGATCGCTTAAGTCGATGGTAAAGTCATTCCATTTATCGAGGTCGATATGGGGATGATCTTTTTTCAGATCGATTTTTTTCATAAATACCGGTCGGGCTGTACGGGTCAGTTCGCTGCGGTCGTCATAAGAATTTTCTTGCAGGAAAAAGTTCATGTTTTGG
This sequence comes from Odoribacter sp. N15.MGS-14, assembly GCF_000980245.1. Taxonomy (NCBI): domain Bacteria; kingdom Pseudomonadati; phylum Bacteroidota; class Bacteroidia; order Bacteroidales; family Odoribacteraceae; genus Odoribacter; species Odoribacter sp. N15.MGS-14. The sequence continues at coordinate 22,885 of NZ_LARE01000015.1, read as the reverse complement.
TCGAGCACCTGAATGATTTCAAGGTCGACGGCTTGCAGTCCGATAGCAGAAAAAGGGATGAGTACCTGATTGTTGCCCGGGACGATGATCCCCTTGCCGATGAGTTGTACTTGTGGTTTGGTGCTGGAGAGACGTACCGACCGGATATATTCGGTATGCAACGTATTACCGTTGGCACTGCGTATCCCGGCATGGATAGTCAGATTCGGTTGACTATTCTCGATAGCGTTACCCGGATAAAGGTAAATGATGTTATCCGATATTTTGTAATTCAGGGTAGAGGCTCCTTCCAGGCTGAACAAACCTTTTAAATCCTGGTTCGGATCGATATTCTCCGACATATAGATACGGATTACCGGTGGTTCACTGTCACTGGCTTTGACATTCAACACCGTGAAATCATTCAGACCGGGGATGGAGATCTCGGTGCCGTCGGTTGCTTTAATGTTTTTACTGAATTTTAAATTCAGTGTTTTACTTTCTTTTTCTTTTAACAGATGGCGGATAGCGAAATAATGCCGGTTACCCTGATGATTCCATTCCGGTGTGACGGATTGACCGTTATAGGTGGCCGTCAGTTTTTGTTCCATTTCTGTCGGATCGGTTTCATCCGAACTTTGCAACATCCCCTGATATTGTAATTCATTTTCATGATCGGGTTCGCTGATCAGAACACCGGGTTCGAAAATCGTAACCAACGGGACAATATCGAATTCAAAGTTGAATTTCTCATAAGGCTTGGGGACGTTACAAAGTGCTCCCAGATTGAACGTGACTTTGTATGTCGTACCGTTTTTGAAACGTTCTGCCGGAATGAATTCTATACTATGGTTATCTTTTAGAATCAATTCCCCTTTTATAGCCGGAGATATCCTGAATAAATCGGCCGGGAGGGTACTACCGGCCTGGAAACCTTTATCGGACGGTTGACCCAGATAGACCGAAAGGGAAGAAGAGGACTTGATGACTCCACTCGTATAACCGGTGATGTATTTACTGAAATCGGTTTTTTCTTTGTTTGTACAGCCTGTCAGCAATAGAACAGCCATAAAAAATAGTGCCGCTAGGTTCATCATGTGTATCATGGCGCAAGGGTATTTGTTTATAACAGATTATTTTATATCTGAATATTACGTTTCCAGCCTGTTCCGGATACGTTTTTCAATTTATTGTCTAACAAAATTAGAGAATTATCTTACAAAGATACTGGGTGAAGGGGTTTATTTTTATATTTTTGTCAAAATAAATCAAAGTGCTCAGAGTATATAGATCATTGTAACCTTTAGGGGCAGGAGTCGTTAAAAATAGGAATTGATCTGAGCAAACTTTCGTAACAAAGAAAATTGCAAATATGAGAATAGCTGTTGTAGGAACCGGATATGTCGGACTTGTTTCCGGTACTTGTTTGGCAGAAACCGGAGTCACCGTTACCTGTGTAGACGTCGATGCTTCGAAGATCGATAAGCTGAATCAGGGAGGAATTCCGATTTACGAACCCGGTTTGGCTGAGCTGGTGATCAAAAACCGGGCCAACGAAAGGTTGTTCTTTACTACTTCTTTAAAAGAAGCCTTGGTAGATGCCGATGCTGTTTTTATTGCAGTAGGTACTCCCCCCGATGAGGATGGTAGTGCCGATTTGTCTTATGTTATAGGAGTGGCGCATGAGATCGGGTGTTTGATCGAGGAATATGTAGTGGTGGTGACCAAATCCACTGTACCGGTGGGGACGAACCGGAAAGTGAAATTGGCTGTCCAGGAAGAGCTGGATAAGCGGGGAGTAGAAGTAGTGTTCGATGTCGCTTCGAATCCTGAATTTTTAAAAGAAGGGGATGCGGTAAACGATTTTATGCGGCCTGACCGGGTGGTGATCGGTGTAGAATCGGCCCGGGCGGAAAAAGTGATGGAACGATTGTATCATGCTTTTGTCCTGAATAATACTCCCATTTATTTTATGGATATTCCCTCTGCGGAGATGACGAAATATGCTGCTAATTCGATGTTGGCTACCCGTATTTCATTTATGAACGATATCGCTAATTTGTGTGAGATCGTCGGTGCTGATATCGAGGCGGTGAAGAAGGGAATCGGGAGCGATACCCGGATCGGTAAAAAATTCCTGAATGCAGGTTGTGGATATGGCGGGTCTTGCTTCCCGAAAGATGTGAAGGCCTTGATCCGTACCGGAGACGAATATGGGTATGGAATGGAATTGTTGAAAGCGGTAGAGCGGGTGAATGAGAGGCAAAAGACGGTTTTATTCGATAAGATTCAGAAACATTATGAAGGAAATGTAAAAGGAAAGCATTTCGGACTTTGGGGATTGTCGTTTAAGCCGGCAACCGATGATATGCGGGAGGCTCCTTCTCTGGTACTGATCGGCCAATTGCTGGAAGCGGGAGCGACCGTCAAAGCTTTCGATCCGGTTGCAATGGAAGAAGCCAAGCGCCGGCTGGGCGACCGCATCGGGTACGCTGCCAATATGTACGACGCTTTAACGGATGCCGATGCCATGATTATCGTGACCGAATGGCAGGAATTTAAAGTTCCGAAGTTTACTTTTATAGAGAAAGCCTTGAAAGAAAAAGTCATCTTCGATGGACGTAATATTTACAATCCTGAACAAATGAGAGAATTTGGATACACCTATTATGGGATAGGGAAAAATCGATAATATGCATATTCTTTTTATAGTAAATCCGATATCGGGGCTAGGCCTTGGGAAAGAATTGCCGGAGAAGATCCGTCGGATTCCGGAGTATGATTCTATTCCTTATGATATTGTATTTACCGAGTATGCAGGACATGCCCGTAAATTGGTCGAAGATGCCCGGCAAGAAGGAAAATATACTCATATTGTAGCGGTTGGGGGAGATGGTACAGTGAATGAGGTGGGAGGAGCTTTGTGTGGTAGTGATGTTGCTTTTGGGGTCGTTTCTCTGGGGAGTGGCAATGGTTTTGCCCGGCATTTGGGTTATTCGGTTTTTATGACCAAGGCATTGAAACAGGTACTGACCGATCAATTCGCTCAAATCGATGTGTTGGAGATGAATGGCAAGTATTCGCTGAATGTCAGTGGGGTAGGATTCGATGCCGAGGTGGCCCATGAATTTAACCATTTGAAATTGAGGGGAGTATTTTCTTATATTTATGCGGCTATTAAACTATGGTTCCGTTATCCGGAAAAGAAATACAAGATCACCGGCAACGGCAAAGTCATGAAGGTAAATTGTTTTATCCTTAGCTTCGCCAATAGTTCCCAATACGGCAACAATGCCTATATCGCCCCTCATGCTTCGGTGCGGGACGGTTTGATGGATATCTGCATCCTGAAACGGCCGGCTTTCTTCGAGATCCTGTGGTTTTTACTTTTCTTCATCAATTCGAAACTGTACAAATTGTCCTATTATAAGGAAATTCAGTGCGAGGAAGCTATCGTAGAAGGCGATATCGAGCGTGTACATATTGACGGGGATGCCTATATCATGCATTCGCCGATTCACCTGAAAATGCATAAGGGCATACTGAAAGTTGTCGTTCCCAAGAAAATAGACTGATTTATTGGGAGTCTATTCCAAGTTCTTTCGCTACTTTGAACATATATTCCCGGGCTTCTTCGTAATTGTTACCGATAATTCCATCCAATATCGCCTCTTTAATTGCATTTTTGATATCCCCGATAGTTTTACAGGGAGGCAGATGGAAAGTGGCGATGATTTCTTCACCGCTGATGGGGGGCTGGAAATTCCGGATCGAATCTTTTTCTTCCACCTCTTTGAGTTTGCGGCGTACCGTCTTGAAATTTTCGAGAAAACGCTTTACTTTCTCTTCGTTTTTTGAGGTGATATCGGCTTCGGCCAGGGTCATCAGGTCGTCGATATCGTCGCCGGCATCGAACAATAACCGCCGTACCGCCGAGTCGGTCACGGTTTCTTCCGACAAAACGATAGGACGCATGTGCAGGTTGACCAGTTTCTGTACATACTTCATTTTTTCGTTTTGAGGGAGTTTTAAACGGTTGAATATTTTACCGACCAGGCGTTCACCCACGTGATTATGCCCATAAAAGGTCCACCCCTGTCCCTGAATGTATTTTTTAGTCGCCGGTTTACCGATATCGTGCAACAGAGCGGCCCAGCGTAACCACAAGTCCTGACTGTACAGCGATAAGGTGTCCAGGACGGTCAGTGTATGATAGAAATTATCTTTGTGTTTGACTCCCTGTACACGGTCTACACCTTTAAGCGCGGTCAGTTCCGGGAAGAAGATTTCCAATAATCCGGCTTCGTCCAATAAACGGATACCCCGGGATGGTTCGGGGGAAAGCATGATTTTATTGAATTCATCCATAATCCGCTCCATCGATACGATCGGAAGACGGTGACGGTATTCGGCTATGGCCTGGAAGGTATTTTCCTCGATTTGAAAATTCAATTGTGAAGCAAAACGAATGGCTCGCATCATGCGTAGGGGATCGTCCGAGAAGGTGAGGCCTGGGTCCAGGGGTGTTTTGATCAGGCGTTCCTCCAGATGCTGCAAGCCTCCGAAAGGATCGATCAAAACTCCGTAATTCTCCTGATTCAAGGAGATAGCCAGTGCATTGATCGTAAAATCGCGGCGTTTTTGGTCGTCGTCGATCGTTCCTTCTTCGACGATGGGTTTACGTGAATTAGCCCGGTAGGACTCTTTGCGGGCTCCGACAAACTCGATCTCCATACCTTTATACCGGAACATGGCAGTACCGAAGTTTTTAAATACCGATACCCGCAGATTACCTAACCGCCGGGCAGCAGTTTCGGCTAGCTCGATACCACTGCCGTGAACGACAATGTCGATATCTTGGGAAGGACGCTGTAATAACAGGTCACGGACATAGCCACCGATGACATAGGCTTCTATGCCTTTTTCGGCGGCTATCCCGGAAAGTATTTTAAAAATCGGATGCTTCAACGGTAATTGCATGTCGTCTGAATAGTTTTGCCTACAAAAATACGAAATTTAACCGACTATTTCAGAAGCATAAGGACATATTCAGGAAAAAGCCCCGGTTATACATTTTTCCTCCCTGTACATCGGAGATATTTCCTAGACCTAACAGGTAGCCGAATTCAAAGTCAAAAGAAGTGAGACGCATGTTGGTGGCAAACCGTAAACCGTAATCCCAGGGACTGGTTTTAAATAAATCGTTGCCGTATCCGGTGTTGTTTTTAAGTTTTTCTCCGATACGGACAGCCCCGTAAGGACTCACACTCAAGCCTTTCCACCAGCCGTTCTGGCGATCCTGGTAAAGCCAGGTAAATTTCACCGGAAGTTCCAGATAGTTTTGCCGGATAGTAACCTCTTGGTTCTTACCTCCTTTAGAGGTGAAATACAGTCCCGGCATCACCGCCCAATGTTTTCTCTGATGAGCAAAGGAAAATCCGACTTCATAACCGATCCGGTAGTTAAAATCGACTGCGGATAACGCACCTGAGGTTTTCAGGGTGGTTGTGTTTATGGCTGCCGTAATCTGTAACTTCCAGGCATGGTGGAGCTGTTTATATAAAAATTTTTGGAAGCAGGTCGGTTCGCTCTCCTGGAGATGGAAAATTTGCGGGGAAATACTGTCGAGGGCAGAAGCGGCCGGTTGCAGGAAATTCATGAAAGCGGTCGAATCCATATAACCGGTATGCCGACGAAGGATCTTTTCGTCCGGACTGACTAATACCAGATAAGGAATTGCGGTTTGGGTATTGTGGTAACGGTAACATAAGGCCCTATCCTTCAGATCCCCGATTTCGAAATAACCGGGGATACACCGTTCTCCGACCGTTTGTATGATTCCGGGATTCTGAAAAATAGTTTCTTCCATTTGCCTGCAGGGACCACAGAAATGGGAAGAAAAACAAAGGAGCATATTTTTATTTTCACGCTTTGCCTGGGCCAGAACCTGACTGTAGGGGGTCCGGTACTGGAATAGGTGGGGGGATTCCATCTGTAAAGACGGGGAGTTGGCAGGTACTAAATCTCTGAGGGGGACCGCTTGCGGATCTGCTTTTAGAAATTTCATCATTTGGCCTGTCGTAACGGAGGAGGATTCTTTGATGATTTTCCCGTCCGGCGTCAGAATGCAGATGTGCGGGATTATGCCCGCCCTGTTGGGATTTACTCTGCATTGGAGCAATCGGTATTCAGGATATTCAATATCTGCATTCAGACAGATATAGTGTTGGTCGGCGTATCGGACTACCTGAGGATCTTCGAATACTACCTTTTTCATCATCCGGCAGGGACCGCACCAACTGGCTGTAAAACTAATAAACAGGTTCTTCTTTTCTTTTTTAGCCAATTGTAAGGCTTCTTCGTAAGTACCGTTGAAAAAATGGATCGCATTTCCCGAAAAGCTACAGGCAAAAAGCAAGATACATAATAAAATGAATTTCATAGCTGTAAATTTGGATTCTGGTTATGACGGACAGGAAGAAGGATGGTTTAAATATAAAGAATAAGCGGTACTTATTTAATACCGCTTATTCTTTATAGATAATGGGCGTTAGTCTTTATACAATTCCGGAGAATCCCATAAAGGCCATGGCCAGCAGGCCGGCTGTAATCAATGCGATAGGGGAACCTTTCATCCCTTTGGGGATGGCTACCAGTTCGAGGTGTTCACGGATACCGGCAAAAATCGTCAGGGCCAATCCGAAACCGATCGCTGTAGAGGCTGCGAATACCAAAGACTCGAGTAAGTTGAAATCTTTTTGGATCACCATAATGGCAACTCCCAGTACAGCACAGTTGGTGGTGATCAAGGGCAAGAACACACCTAATGCCTGATAAAGCGAAGGACTGACCTTTTTCAATATGATTTCTACCATTTGTACCAAGGCTGCAATGATCAGAATAAAAGTAATGGTTTGCATAAAACCGATTCCGAACGGATCCAGGATAGTCTTTTGGACGATAAAAGTAACCAGGGTAGCCAGGATCATCACGAAGGTTACGGCTCCGGTCATCCCTAAAGCCGTAGAGACCTTTTTAGATACGCCCAGGAACGGACAGATTCCTAAAAATTGTGCCAGTACGATGTTATTGACAAAGACCGCAGCGATAAATATTAAGATATATTCCATAATTCGATTGTTTTTGATTTATGATTTCAGCTTTGCGATAGAAATGAAACAGGAATCGTAAGCCGTAAATCTAAAATCTGAAATTTAATTTGTTTTTCTGATCCGGTTTACGATAGCGATCAAATAACCCAATGCCAGGAATGCTCCCGGAGCCAGGACGAAGATCAGCATACCGTAATTCTCGTTGAAGATCGGAAAATTGAATGCTTTACCACTTCCCAGTATTTCACGGATCGTTCCTAAAAGCGTCAGACTCAGTGTAAAGCCCAGTCCCATGCCCAAGCCGTCGAGCATGGAAGGAATCGCTTTATTTTTAGAAGCAAAAGCTTCTGCACGTCCCAATACGATACAGTTCACTACGATCAAAGGAATAAACAAACCCAATGATTCATGCAGTGAAGGCAGATAAGCGGCCATACACATATCCACCACAGTTACGAAAGCTGCGATGATGACGATAAAGGAAGGAATACGGATCTTATCTGGAATGATATTGGTAACCAGTGAGATCACCAGATTGGACATCACCAGTACAAATGCCGTAGCCAGCCCCATTCCCATGCCGTTGATGGCCGAAGTGGTCACCCCTAAGGTCGGACACATACCCAATAAAAGCGCAAAAGTCGGATTTTCTTTGAATATGCCGTTGGTTAAGACTTTTAAATTATTCATAGAATTGGAATTTTTGTTTTGAATTTACGATTTTAGATTCATCGTAAATCTGAAATCATAAATTATTTTGTTTGTTGTGTTGCTCCGGAAGCTGCATCCGCATTGCCTGCCAAACCGGCTGCTGCCCGGTTTACAGCGTCCAGAAATGCCCGTGACGAGATGGTGGCTGCTGTGATCGCATCTACGTCTCCACCGTCTTTCGATACTTTCAACCCTTGGGTGCCGGGAGTTTTACCTGTAATATTTCCTTTCCCGTTTTGGGTGAACCATACATCCATTTTGGAACCTAATCCCGGCGTTTCTTTGTGTTCCAGCACCGAATAATTGGCTACGCTACCATCCGGATTGAATCCTACCATTAACCATATTTTTCCTCCGAATCCGTTGTTGGTATAGGTTTTTACTGCTGTTCCTACCAGTTCTCCGTTTTTCTTCGCCGGATAAAATTCCAGTTCTCCGCCGTCAGCGGTCTGGCTTTTCCAAACGTCGGCATTCGGGTCGTTGTCGAACTCTCCCGGAATCACCTCGCGGATCGCATTTACTTGTTTGGCTTGCTTGGCAGCTTCGATCGGGCCTGCTGTCAGTGAGTTGACATAGCCTACGGCTGCTGAAGCAATCAGGGTGACACTAAACAGGACCACCACCATATTTGTAAAGTTAGACTCTAATTTCTTTCCCATCGTTAATATATTTAAGATTTTTGATTTATACCGGTCGATCGGGACCGTAAATCATAAATTATGCAAATCTCACTGGTTTACAATATCTGTTGATCAGCGGAGTGAAAGCATTCATGATCAGGATAGCGAACGACATTCCTTCCGGATAGGCACCGAACACACGGATCACAACCGTGAGGAGGCCGATTCCTATTCCATAGATGATCATTCCTTTGTTGCTCATCGGTGAAGTAACGTAATCGGTAGCCATAAAGATTGCACCTAACATCAAACCTCCGGATAACAAATGGAAAACAGGACCTGCATATAAAGAGGGATTGCAAAGATTCAGAATACCCGAAAATACAATTACAGTGACGAAAATGGTTACCGGAATATGCCAGGTAATGATTTTCCGGAATAACATATAGGCAAAACCGATCAGTAAGGCCAATGCTGCAACTTCACCCAAACTACCACCCATGTTTCCGATCAGCATGTTCTTGTAACCGATAAAACTCTCGGCCGATAATAAATCGGTAACGGACTGTCCGGTTTTTACCGCTTCTTTGAGCATAGCTAAAGGAGTGGCACCGGTTTGTGCATCGATATAAGATCCTGCAAATCCCTGAGCAAGCGGCCAGGTGGTCATTTGCACAGGGAAAGAGATAAGCAAAAATACACGGCCTACCAAAGCCGGGTTGAAAATGTTACACCCCAAGCCGCCGAAGCTCATTTTACCGATGCCGATTGCCACCAGGGCACCGATAACGATAATCCAGACCGGTAAGTTCGAAGGTACGTTGAAAGCCAGTAATACACCGGTAATCAAAGCTGAACCGTCGAAAATCGTCGGTTGCTGCTTGAGAAGAAACTTTTGAATTACATATTCAAAAAAGAGGCAAGCCACCACCGAAGTCAGGGTGACGATGATAGCTCCCATGCCGAAAAACAGCACAGAACAGATGAAAGCCGGAATGAGCGCTATAAGTACTCCATACATGTTCTTTTCGATAGAATCACCACTGTGAACGTGCGGAGAAGGAGATATTAGTAATTTATTCATAATATTTGATCTACACCATTGACGTTATTTATTTCTTTCTACTACGGATCATAGCACCTGTCCGGGCTTTACCTAAACGGATATAGTCGAGCAACGGACGATCTGAGGGACAGGTAAAACTGCATGATCCACATTCGATGCAGTCCATGACTTTTTCTTCTTCCATACGTTCCAACAGATTGAATTGCGATAATTTCATCAGTAAATACGGTTCGAGCCCCATCGGGCAGGCAGAAACACATTTACCGCAACGGATACAATTACGCATGGGTCGGCGGGCCGCTTCCTTTTCGTTGATCAGCAATACACCACTGGTGCCTTTCATCACCGGTGAATCGATGTTTACCATCGTTCTTCCCATCATAGGACCTCCGCCGATCACTTTAGCCGTATCTTCAGGCATACCTCCGGCTGCTTCGATCAGCTTCGAAATCGGTGTACCGATACGGCAGAGGAAATTACCCGGATTTTTTACCGATTTACCGGTGACGGTGACTACCCGTTCGATCAGGGGTTTGTTTTTCATTACGGCTTCGTAAACCGCCAGGGCTGTTCCCACATTCTGTACAACGGCTCCTACGGCGATCGGAAGTGCTCCGGAAGGAACCGCCCGGTTGACCGTAGCCTGAATCAGTTGTTTTTCACCTCCTTGCGGATATTTCACTTTTAACGGACATATTTCTACGCCAAGTACTTTTCCGGCTATATCCTGCAAATGAGCTATCGCATCTTTTTTATTGTTCTCGATGCCGATAATAGCCCGTTTAACATCGATCGCTTTCATCAGAATTTGTACACCGATAATAATTTCTTCGGCTTTCTCGAGCATGATCCGATGATCGGCGGTCAGGTAAGGTTCACATTCCACTCCGTTGATAATCAATACTTCGGCTTTATTGCCGGGAGGAGGGGTCAGTTTTACCTGAGTAGGAAATGTCGCTCCACCCATACCGACGATACCGGCAGCAGCGATTGCTTTGACTATTTCTTCTTTCGATAAAGTAATATTATGTGCCGGCTTTTCCGACCGGTCGATTTCGGGTATCCATTCGTCGCCTTCCACTTGAATGGTGATGGCAGGTTTCGATAATCCGGCGGCATCGATGATGTTATCGATTGCCGACACTGTGCCGGAAACCGAACTATGTATGTTAGCTGAAACAAAACCTGAAGCTTGTGCTATCAACTGTCCGGTTTTTACTTTGTCACCTTTCTGAACGATAGGGGTTGCCGGAGCTCCGATGTGCTGACCGAGCGGAATAATCACCTTTTCGGGAATAGGTAAGACCTGTATTTTCCCAGCTGCCGATAATTTATTTTCAGGTGGATGGACACCACCAATTTTGAATGTCTTTAACACAGCGTATAAGTTTTAGATTTTTAATTTTTACTATCTGTTTCTGGTGTTTTCTGTGCTTCTATAGACTCGACCTGAGGAGAAGCACTGACCGGTGCTTTACCTACCGGATCGGTTGCCGTTTGTCCGGGGGTTGCACAACTGTTAGTCGGTTTGATCGTGGTTTGCTGGTTTTTTTCAGCTTCGGTTTCTGTCTTCCGGGGAGGAAAGTTCACTTCGTGGATCGCTCCGGTAGGACATACGCCGACACACTTCCGGCATAGACGGCATTTACTGTAATCGATATAAGCCAGATTGTTTTCCACCGTAATTGCATCGAACGGACATTCCTTGGCACATTTCCCGCAACCGATACAAGCTGCTTTACAAGCTTTCCGGGCTACTCCGCCTTTGTCTTTATTGACGCAGGAAACAAATACCCGCCGGTCTTTCGGTCCTTTGTTGCGCAATTCGATGATGTTCCGGGGACAGGCTTTCACGCAGGCGCCACAGGCTACACATTTGTCATCGTCGACTACAGGCAATAATGTCGTAGAATCCATGTGTATCGCATCGAACGGGCAGGCTGCAACACAGTCGCCACATCCCAGACAGCCGAATCCGCAGGCTGTATCGCCGACATATAAGGAATGTTCGATGGCACAAGAACGGGCTCCGTCGTATTGGCTGGTGCGGGGACGGTTTTCACAAGTTCCGTTACATCTGACTACAGCAATTTTAGGCGCCTGGGCTTTTACTTCCCGGCCTAAGGCTGCTGCAACTTTATTCATGGTTTCTGCTCCTCCTACCGGACACAGGATGCCTTCCATCGTTTCCGATTTTACGGCAGCTTCTGCTAATCCCCGGCAGCCCGGATAGCCACATCCGCCACAATTGGCCCCCGGAAGTAAGCCTTCGACAATGTCGATACGCGGATCTTCTTCCACCTTGAATTTTTGCGCTACGAAATAGAGTATCACCGCAGATACAACTCCAATAGCACATAACGAAATAATAGTAATAACTAGTGTACTCATGTTTTATATTTAATAGTTGGCTATTTTTTCAACGGTAAAATTAATTTTCCGGGCAATTTTATTCCGGCAGAAATACAGGATAATAAAATATCCGGCCAGTAGGATGAGGCTGCTGATTGCTGCGTATAGTTCACTACTTCCGGATTTCTCTAAAAAAAAGATGGTGGCGATAATCAATATGGACGGCATAATATAAGCCAGTAATACCGAGTAGAAGGCGTTATTTACCGATGCGTATACGATTACTTTGTCTCCCGGACGAAGCTCTTCCCTGGGACGTTGAGCCGTGATAACTTTTTCTTTCATATCGGCAATTCCGCAGGCACTTTTAGCATGACAACCCGAACAAGCAGAGTGACTGATAATACTCACCTCCAACGTTTGTGTAGAGATGCTTTTTACAATACCTTCATGTTGTACTCTGCTGCTTTTACCCATATTCCCTTTTTAAAAACAAATGCAAAGGTAATATTAAAAGATGAAAAGTAAAAGGTTAAAAGTTAAAATATAAAAGCTGCCGGAAGGCAGCTTTTAGTTATTTCTTGCGCATGAAAATCTGAATCGGGACACCGGTAAATTTCCAGTTTTCCCGGATTTGATTTTCCAGATACCGCTTGTAGGGATCTTTTACATATTGCGGCAGATTGCAATAGAAAGCAAAAGAAGGAGCATGGGTCGGCAACTGGGTGATGTATTTGATTTTGACGTATTTCCCTTTAAGACTTGGAGGTGGATAATTTTCGATGGCCTCAAGCATGATCCGGTTGAGCTCCGATGTTTTTATTTTTTGAGTCCGGTTTGCATATACTTGCAGGGCAGCCTCCAATACTTTCAATAATCGTTGTTTGGTCAGGGCTGAAGCAAAGATGATATCGACATCTTTGAACGGAGCTATTTTTTCACGCAGGCTTTTTTCGTATTCGATCAGTGTTTTCCCGTCTTTTTCTACCAGATCCCATTTATTGACGACAATAACTACTCCTTTCCGGTTTCTTTCGATCAGATGGAAGATATTGAGATCCTGGGCTTCCATTCCTCGTGTCGCATCGATCAGAAGTATACACACATCCGATTCTTCGATGGCACGGATGGAACGCATGACCGAGTAAAATTCGACGTCCTCGCTTACTTTTGCCTTTTTACGTAATCCTGCCGTATCGACCAATAGAAAATCGTAACCAAAACGGTTGTAACGGGTATTCAACGTATCACGGGTTGTTCCGGCGATGTCCGTAACGATATTCCGTTCTTCTCCGATCAGGGCATTGATCGTAGAAGATTTTCCGACATTGGGACGTCCGACGATCGTGATTCGCGGAAGGTGGTCGGTATCTTCGATCGTATTCTCTTGAAAATGGGAGACGACCTGGTCTAACAAATCACCTGTTCCCGAGCCACTGACCGAAGAGATACAAAATAAATCTCCTTTTATTCCCAATCGGTAAAAATCCTGGGCTTCATAAAGCCGCTCGTGATTATCGACCTTGTTGGCTACCAGGTAAACCGGTTTATCGATATTCCGTAATAAACGGGCAAAATTCTGATCCAGGTCGGTCACTCCGATCTCGGCGTCTACCATAAAAAGAATGACATCTGCCTCGTCGAGAGCCAGAATGACTTGTTTATTGATCTCCTCTTCAAAAATATCGTCACTGTTGGAGACATATCCACCGGTATCGATGACTGAAAAATCCTTCCCGTTCCAGGACGATTTACCGTAGTTCCGGTCACGTGTCACACCGCTTTCTTCATTTACAATCGCTTTCCGTGTTCCGACAAGGCGGTTGAAAAGTGTCGATTTCCCTACATTGGGCCTTCCTACTATTGCTACTATGTTACTCATAAAATATAAAGTAAAAAGCTAAAGGCTAAAGGCTAAAAGCTAGGGCTGAAAATCAATCGGCCTATAGCTTTTAACTTTTAACCTTTTACTTTATTTGTTTGCATATCCGAAATTTTTTAACTCACTGTCTTTATTACGCCAGTCTTTCAGCACTTTGACGTATAAATTGAGAAATACTTTTTTACCGAAGAAGGCTTCGATATCGAGCCGGGCCTGGGTACCGACTTTTTTCAGGGCTTCTCCCTGGCTTCCGATGATAATCCCTTTTTGGGAAGAACGTTCTACATAGATGACAGCCATGATGTTGATCCGTTTGTCGTCTTCTTTAAATTCTTCCACTTCCACTTCTACGGAATAGGGTACTTCTTTGTCGTAATACTGCAAAATTTTTTCACGGATAATCTCGTTCACAAAGAACCGGGAAGGTAAATCGGTCAGTTCGTCCTTGGGGAAAAAAGGTTCACCTTCGGGTAATAATTCTACAATTCGTTTGTATAAATTGTCGACATTGAAATTCTCGGTTGCCGAAAGAGGAAAAATTTCTGCCTGGGGAATCAGACTTTTCCATTTATCGAACAGTGCTTCTAATTTCTCTTGAGTGGTAAGATCTATTTTATTGATAACCAACAATACCGGGATGTCCGATTTATTGACTTTATCGATAAAATCCAGGTTTTTCTCTATGTTTTCGACTACATCGGTTACATAAAGAATGATATCGGCATCGACTAAAGCCGATTTAGAAAATTCCAGCATATATTCCTGCATCTTATAGCTGGGCTTTACCACTCCCGGAGTATCCGAAAATACAATCTGATAGTCGTCGGTATTTACGATTCCCTTGATCCGGTGACGGGTAGTTTGTGATTTGGAGGTGATAATAGAAATTTTCTCTCCGACCAATCGGTTCATTAAAGTAGATTTCCCTACATTCGGATTTCCTACGATATTGACAAATCCAGCTTTATGCATATTCGGTTTCGATATTATAGTTTTATCCGGCAAAGATAGCGATTTATACGGAATTTTAATACTTTTGCTATCTACTGAAAAAAATTAAAAAAAATGATAATAGGTTCATTAACACAGACGAAACGATTTGAAATTCTGCATCCCGATTTCAAAAAGGTATTCGAATATGTTCGGTCGGGGGATTGGCAGCAGGTGACTGCCGGGAAAATAGTACTTGAAGAAGATAAAATTTGGGTGAATGTGGATGAAGTGACGGGGAAATCCAGGGAAGCGGCGAAACTGGAAGCACATAACCGGTTTATCGATATCCAGATCCCCTTATTGCAGGAGGAAACTTTCGGATGGGAAGAGCGGGGCCGACTGGCGATGGAAGAAGAAGGCTATCAGGTACAAAATGATATCCTGTTTTATCAGGAACGGCCTGCTTTGTATTTTACGCTGCCGGTTGGAGACTTTGTGATTTTTTTCCCGGAAGATGCTCATGCTCCTTGCATCGGGAACGGTAAAATGAAGAAAATGGTGGTTAAAGTTAAATTATAGATTAACAATCGGGAGAGATTTGCGTATGGAAAGGCATAGTTTTTGTTAGGCGATGTTAGATAATTAAAAACAATTTAAAGATGAAAAAATTATTTACACTAGTTGTTGTTGTATTGATGGTTGTCGGTGCAAAGGCACAGACGGAAATTGTGGTCGGACCGAAAGTCGGTTTGAATATGACCAATATTTCGAATTTCGATTTGAAAAATAAACTGAGTTTCCATGTGGGTGGTTTCGCTGAATTCAGGTTTAACGATTATTTTGCTATTCAACCCGAATTGGTGTATTCAAGACAGGGAGCCCGGGAGAAAATCGATGGCAATAAAATTAAATTGCGGGCTAATTACCTGAATATTCCGGTATTGGCCAAGTTATATGTGTTGGATGAGTTGAGCGTCGACCTGGGACCGGAATTCGGTTTTGCCCTGAATGCTAAAGCAAAGTATAAAGACGACGGTACGACAGTCAAACATAAAATGAATGATATAAATACACTGGCCGTGAATTTTGCTATCGGGCTTTCTTATAATTGGGATGATTTTATGTTCTCGGCCCGTTATAATCTGGGGTTGAGTAATGTTTTCGATAAGGATAAATATGACGGGAACAATAAAAACCGTGTATTCCAGCTGTCGGTTGGGTATCGGTTCGGTGGACTGTTCTAGGATAAAATGAATCGGTCATATAAAAAGCTCCCGGTGATGTGCCGGGAGCTTTTTTGGGTTTCCAGCCCTTTCAACTGTTTTTTCCTTTCAGTAGATCCCGGATTTCGGTCAGCAATTGTTCTTCTTTACTTGGAGCCGGTGGAGGAGTGGGCTTAGTTTCTTCTTTTCTTTTCATACTGTTGATCAGCTTGACGAATAAGAAAATAGAAAAGGCGATAATCAGAAAATCCAGGGCTGTATTGATAAAATTGCCGTAATTGATACTGACGGCTTCAGTGACTTTTCCTGTAACGGCATCGGTATGTGCATGTTTCAGGACGATTTTCAGACTTTCAAACTTTACTCCTCCGATCAGCAGTCCGATCGGGGGCATAATGATATCGCTTACCAGAGAAGAGACGATCTTACCGAAGGCGCCTCCGATAATGATACCGACAGCCATGTCTACAACGTTGCCACGCATGGCAAAAGTTTTGAATTCTTTTAAAAAGCTCATATTGGTCTTATTTTGGGTGTTTATTTACTGATTTTTGACAGGTCTCACTTTTTGTCCTTCCTGGATGGAAGCTATTCCGGCTATAATAATCAGATCGTCCGGGTTCAAGCCAGCCTCGACAAGGATATGATCGTTGTATTTTTTTATCCTGACTTGCTGACGATGAGCTGTATGGCTTACCGGGTCGACGATCCATACATATTCCTGATGGTGTGCTTCTTGTAAGGCACTGGCCGGAAGGACGAATTTGTCGGATATCATATTGTCGACTTCAACGATCACTTTACACGAAAATCCTGGAAATACATTTTGCCGATACGGGGCGAACTGTTTGTCCGTAATAAGTAGAGTCACCGGTATCCCCGAACCGTTCGAGGAATAGATATACTCTTTGACCTCTGTCGTGAAAAGTTTTCCTTTTTGGGAATCGAATTCGACATAGATCTTTTTCGGGATGTCGAGTAGTTGGATACTGGTTTCGGGAAGCATGAAATTAACTTCGATGTCTTTAGGATCTACCAGACGGACGACCGATTGCCCGGTAAGTATTTCTTCGTGATTCTCGACGAAGCGTTGTTCGATAAACCCGTCGAATGGTGCGGTCAGTACGGTGTAATCCAGAGTACGCCGGGCCATATTCAGGGCTGAAGTGGCCTGAATATAATCGGTTTGGGCTATTTCCAGGTTTTGTTTGGCTACGGCATTGGCAGCATAGAGGCGCTGATTACGTTCGTAGATAGATTCGGTTGTTTTATAATTGGCTAAAGCGGTTTGATATTGCCGTTGGTAATCATAGGGATCGATTCGGGCGATCACCGTCCCTTTTTTTATTTTTTGGCCGGTATTGACATTGACTTCGGTCAGGGTACCCGGCAAACGGAAGGCCAGTATACTGAAATTCCGGGCTGTTACGGTTCCGGTATATTGATGGTTGAAAGTGCCTAAGGCTTCGACTTTTATCACCCTTACCGGCCGGGGCAGATCGGAAAGAGTAGCTTTCTTTTTTCCCTGACACGCCAGACAAAAAGAAAGTATCGATATGAAAACCAGGTAACGAAATTTCATCGTAAAAATCGTAAATGTTTTTTCATTTTTACGATGAAAGTCACCTCACTGGTTGCAAGGAAAGAGATATATTTACTGTTTTTTAGTATTTAAAACTGCTTCCTCCTAAAAATTCCCGGATGATCGAGGTCGGTGGAATTTCACGGGTCGGTACAGCCCGGATGTAAGAGAAAAATTTCAATAAGCGTAAAGCCTTGGAATGTTCGGGGTGCTGTTGGGTTACTTCCCGGAGTAAAGGTTCGGCCTGTGTTTTTAATGCTCCTAATTCATAAATCAAAGCAGAATTGAAGATCGCGTCGGCTTCTTCCTGGTAGGGTACGATATGTTTTTGTTCGCCCAGCAATACACTTTCCCAACGTTTCAGGGTATCGAGGGCGGAATAATTCCGGTATTTGTAATCGCGTACCATGCGCCGGATCAGACGATTATCTGTCGGATTGATCAGGTTGTGATTATCGATAGCGATAGAGGTCAGCGCAGAAACGAATATCTTGAAAAGGGTTTCCGGCGGCAGCAACCGGGTGAGTTGGGGATTCAGCCCATGAATACCTTCGACGATGATCACATTGTTCCGGGCGATTTTTAGCTTTTCACCGTCATAATAACGTTGTCCGGTTTCGAAAGAGAATTTAGGAATTTCGACCTCTTCCCCTTTTAGTAACCGTTGTATATTATCCGTAAAGGTGGCGATATCGAGGGCATCGATAGACTCATAATCGTATTCCCCTTTTTCGTCTCTCGGAGTAAATTCGCGGTTGACGAAGTAATTGTCCAGAGAAAGATTGACGGGTTTCATGCCATTGACCATCAGTTGTATGGCCAATCTTTTGCTGAACGTGGTTTTCCCGGACGAAGAAGGACCGGAGACCAATATCACTTTTACCTTTTTATGCCGGGCCTTGATTTTATCGGCGATAAGCGAAATTTTTTTCTCGTGGAGTGCTTCGCTGATTTTGATCATAGGACCTGAATATTTCAACTCCACGATTTTGTTCAGATGCCCGATATCGGTCACTTCAAGGATTTTTCCCCAGCGTTTGTATTCACTGAATACTTGATACAATTTATCTTGTGGAATGACAGGCAGTACCCGGGTCGGATCGGTCCGGTCGGGAAGTTGCAATAGCATACCTTCTTTATAGGGGATCAGACCGAATGTTTTCAGACAACTGGTCGAAGGAGCCAGGGTCCCATAAAAATAATCGGGAAGATCGTTCAGATAATAAAGGGAAGTGAAAAGTTTTCCCCGGGTTTCCATTAAGTCTGCTTTATCTTTCAACCCTCTTTTTCTGAAAATAAGAACTGCTTCGTCGGTAGGGATTTCTTCCCGTACAATCGGATAGTCGGCTTGAATGATTTCTTTCATTTTATTTTCCAGTTCGGAAATGATTGCCGGAGTCAGTACGATTTCTTTGTTGACGATCCGGCAAAAAATGCCGTTCGAAATAAAATATTCGGCCCGAAGTGTTTTCTTCGGAAATAATTGGGCTACAGCTTGATATAGTACGAAAATCAACGAACGCGAATAAACGCTGTATCCGTCCAGGGTTGTGACATCGATGAAGTTGACCCGCAGAGGGGTCATTACAACGAACTGCAAGTCCTGTAACTGATTATTGACCAAAGCCCCGAGGATGTGATTATGGTTTTCCGGGAAGATGATCTTTTTTACATCTCTAAGTGTAGTGCCTAACTCTATTTCGTATTCCTGGTGTGTATTTTCACAAGTAATATTGACTGTCCTCATATTTATACATTTAATGCTTAGCTAAAGTAATAACAAAAAATGTATAAACAAATACTGTGCCTCATCTAACGTGATTTTTATTATTTGTACAGTTCTTTTTTCTTAGGGATACTGATCGTGTAAGTTTTGTGTTGTGGATTTTTTAAATCGGTTTTCCGGAGCCAGGGGTTGAAACGCTTCAGGGTTTTATAGGTAATCCCTTGCTCTTGCGCAAAATCGGCCCAGCTTTTGACAGGACCTTTCACTTCTACTGTTTCTGTTTTTTCGAAAGTATAAACGGTATTTACTTTAAAATTGTACAGTTCGGGATGATTCATAATCTGTTTCAGGGCCAGAATCCGGAATACATAACGTTCCGTTTCCTCTCCCAACAGGAGATTGTAATAATTCGTTTCTTTCTGGAGGTCCATTTGCCGGGAAACCATAGCAGCGCCTGCATTATACGCAGCTGCAGCCAGTGTCCACGAACCGAATTTCTCATAAGCTTTTTTGAGATAGGCAGCAGCGGCTTCCGTCGATTTTTCGATGTGATAGCGCTCGTCTACTTCATTATTGATTTCCAAACCGTTTTCCTTCCCGGTACCTTTCAGAAACTGCCATACTCCGACTGCTCCGGCAGGTGATTGGGCCTGAGGATTCAGACGGCTTTCGATGACTGCCAGGTATTTGAAATCTTCCGGGATACCGTTCTTTTCCAAAATCGGTTCGATCAGTTGGAAAACCCGGGGAGCCGTTTGTAGAATCTGAATGGTATGTGAATGTAAATAAGAATTGACGATCAGTTCTTTCCGAAGTGCTTCCTGTACATCCAGGCGTTGCAACGGTACGGTCTCTCCGGCAAAAGTCAGGGTCTCGGGCATATAGGCATCGCTATAATAACCTGAAGTTGAGGATTGAACCGGAGTAGAAGCCGTTGCGATCGGTGAATTACTTTTGCAGGCAATAAACAATAATCCGGCTACATTCAAGAGTGTGATAATGACACAGATATAGATTACCGTATTTTGTCTTTTCATTGTAGATTTATAAATTTATATTTGTACGTGCAAAGTTAATAAAAAGATTAGAAAATAATGATTAGGAATAACGATTAGAGCTCCCAAGAGCAGCTCAGCAACTCAGTAACTCAGTAACTTAATAACTCAGTAACTCAATAACTTTTATGAATAGGTATAATTTTGATCAAATGATTGACCGTCGGAACACCGATTGTGTGAAATACGACGGTTTGCAGGATGTTTTCGGGTGTACGGATCTGTTGCCGATGTGGGTAGCCGATATGGATTTCCGGGTTCCCCCGGAGGTGCAGGAGGCGGCACGTAAATGTTGTGAACAGGGTATTTTCGGTTATACGTTCCGTTCGGATGATGGTAAGGATGCTTTCCGTAATTGGGTGAAACAGCGGTATCATTGGGAGGTAAAGAAAGAATGGTTGTCTTCCAGCCCCGGAATTGTTACTTCACTGGCGATTTCTGTCCGGGCTTTTACTAAGTCCGGCGATAAGGTGATGATTATGACTCCGGTATATCCTCCGTTTCATGCCGTAGTAAAGGATAATGGACGCGAATTGGTATGTTGTCCTTTAATAAGAGATACCGAAAAGTATGTGATCGACTGGGAATGCTTCGAACAGGGATTACAAAAAGGAGTGAAAATGCTCATTTTGTGTAATTCTCATAACCCTGTCGGACGGGTGTGGACCCGTGAGGAATTGGCAAGGATCGGAAAATTGTGCTGCCGTTACGATGTCCTGATTCTATCCGATGAAATTCATGCGGATCTGGCCTTGTTCGGACATCGGCATACGGTTATGGCTTCTGTGTCGGAGGAGATCGCTGCCCGCACGCTGACCGCTATGGCTCCGAGTAAGACTTTCAATATCGCCGGTATGATGAATTCGGTGATTATTGCTTCCAATCCTGAGATTCTGGAGGTATACAATCGTGAATTAACGACTTTGCACCTGGACTTGGGAAATATCTTCGGACACGTTACTTTGAAAGCGGCCTATCGGTATGGGGCCGGTTGGTTGGAGGAACTGACCCGGTATCTGGAAGGGAATGTACAGTTCGCTTTGGATTATTTCGAGAGAGAACTGCCACAGATCAAAGTGTTGAAACCCGAGGGTTCGTTTTTATTGTGGCTGGATTTCCGCGGTACCGGTTTGTCGCATGAAGCCTGTGGAGAACGATTGGTGAAAATAGGAAAAATCGGACTGAACGATGGCCTGGAATTCGGTGAAGAAGGCAGGGGATTCCGCCGGATGAATATCGGATGTCCCCGTCGTGTTCTGGAAGATGGACTGGAACGGATAAAAACAGCCTGCATGTAAGCTCATGGTCGCCTCGCTGTTCATCAGGGCCAAAAGGTCTTCCTGCTGTGTAGCGTTAAACTGGTCTTTAAGGCCGATAATCGTGTAGTAGAGATACATATCGATGCACTTATCTTGTCTTTTGAGAATAGGTAGAAAAGTACTGGTGGTCAGATAATAGTAGGGCTGCCCGGTTGCGGATCGGCGGACAGCCCTTGGTTTGCGAATAGAATCAGGAGAGAATTATTTGTTGAGTTCTGCCTCCAGCATTTTCTTCAATTCTGGCGAAGAGGGGCGAGGCGCATCCACTGACACGATACGTCCCTGTTTGTCGAACACCATAAACCGGGGAATTCCGTTAATCTTATAATCCTTAGTTATCTTGCTCCCACCGTTGGTAAACAACTGCACTCCTTTCAATCCTTCCTTTTCAATGAAATCCAGCCATTTCTGATGGTTTTTCTCTTCGTCCACCGACACGCCCAGGAATACCACATCCGTTCCATGCATCTCCTCCTCCAGCTTTTTCAGATGAGGAATCTCGTCACGGCAAGGGCCGCACCACGTCGCCCACACATCCACCAACACCACTTTGCCCTTGAAATCCGACAGCGACACCATCTTACCCTTCGTATCGGAATAAGTAAAATCAGCTGCCTTTCCGCCAGCTTTCGTATCATACAACTTGGTTCCCACCTCTTCCGCTCTCGCTTTCAAGGAAGGGGTTACAAAATACTGCCCATACTTTTGCATGCCGTCCAAATACTGGTCATAAGATTTATAATGAGCAAACACATTACGTATGACATACTCTCCTTTCAGGCGATTATTACGCAAATAGGAAAGACAAATATCCGCATACGGAGTTTCTCCTGCCGTTTCCCGATTTTCATAATAGGCAAACTGGGCATATGTCCCGAATATCCGTGCCCCGTCCGGGAATTGCAGGACATGGTCATTCGTATATTTTTCTACGGATAGGATATGTCGGTAATATTCCGGTCGCATCGATTTTTCCGGATGTTTCGTCCGCGGCGTATGGAGAAAAATCACGGCATAATAGTCCGTGGCGTAATCCACCAGTTCTGCCAATTGTCGGTCGAATTCCTTGTTTCCGCTTTTCAACTTGCTTTTCACGACATCCAACCCCTTCAAATAAGCCTCGAATTCAGGAAAGAAATCCTCATAAGTACTCATTGTCTGATTAAAAAACACGGATTTCAATCGGATATTGGCTGCATAATCTGCCCATAGATACAACGCCTTGTTTTCTCTCGTGTTCTTGCCGTTCAGTTTCGCCTGCGTATCCAGCAAATCAAGATTCACCTCTTCACCTCCTTTTAGATAGATGGGAAAATTCATCCAGT
>NZ_LARE01000121.1:0-3508 GCF_000980245.1 Odoribacter sp. N15.MGS-14 | reverse complement strand
CACCTTTTGTACAGGGGATAAAGAAAGGAAAATGTCTTACGGCTGTTGAAAGACGGGAAAAGTTAAGGATTTTGCAGGAAAAGATTGAAAGGGATGAGGCAGATGCCAGTATTGCTATCGGTTTCCCCTCTTTGGATTCGACTGCGACTACTTCCGGACAGATCACGAATCTGAAATTACCCGTATCCCGCGAAGATGTTTATTTGTCCTGGATTGGAAGTGGTTTTGGGGTAGGAGTTCAGGGAGGCTTGTCTATTCTTTTTGAGCAGGAACAGATTTTAATGGCCCTCTTTGAAGGGTGGCGGATTTACCGGGAATATCTGGAACGAATGCAGGGATTAAGGGGAAACCAGATCAATACCTGGAACGGACAGTGGTTGGCTCATTATTTTAGTGATCATTTTATAGAGGATGAACCTTTGATCGGTTTCCAGCCTTTTGCTGCAAAAGAGGACGGTTATGAAGTGGTTACCCGGAGCTGGACCGATGTTCTGATGGCAATTGCACGGGAGATCAAGGATGTACGGATGATGGGGTATGTGTATAGTTTGGGACAAACCAACATCACGGTCGGTTTTATTCCTTTTGTGTTGACTGAAATCCGAAGGACCGTGGAGCTTTATATCAAATTATTCGGTATGAGGAATGCAAAAAAAGCAGAGCATTTGTTCGGTACAGCCTATGGATTTTTACGTTCATGCCAGATGGGGATGATTGGAGTGTCGGCATTAGAACCCAAAGGCCTGAAAGAATATATGATGAAAGGAAAGATTCCGGTATATGACGCTGAAAATGAAGAAAAACGAATTAATTTTTATACTTACATAATTTGGATATTAGCTATGTTGAATAATGAAGATTTGTGGGAAAAATCCCGGGAAATTGCTCAAATGTTACATACCTATGTACTTGGGGATAAAAAAAGTAACATGACAAGGAGGAATCAAGTGAATAAGATATTGGAAACTAATTCCCGAATGATTTTTCTGAATGAATTGCAGCAAATTATTCCTCAAATTCCTGATATAAAATTTGCAGAGGATATCGGAAAACTTATTCATTCAATGCCAGTGGATAATATTCCTTATTTTTTGACTTTAGTCCGGTTTAATTATGCGATAGTTTGTAATCAATAAAATTGTAATCCAATGAAACCATACATTTACATCAGAACACTGAAACATGCAGAACATACTGTATTCTGTGTGCAGGAAGGACAGAAAGCCTATTTTGATCCTTTATTTAACCGGATGGTGCCTTATTCAAGCGGGCAGCAAATAAAACGTTGTATCCTGACAACTTTGACCGATGATCTGAACGTACCGATGGCTCCAATTACTTTTAATTATAATATAACGAAAAAAGATGGTCTGGAAAATAAAGAAACCTGGGCTCCCTGTGATCCCAGGTATATCGACCAGTTGATTGGAGGCTGGATGCGGGCTGGAAAGGATATGGTTGCTTTAAAACGCCGGAGTCCTTTGTCGGTATCTGCGATGCGTCCCATTCATCCTTTATTGGGAGGCCTCGAACGGGATAAAGAGAATATCACCTTTGACCGTAGTGACCGGCCTGAGTGGCATCCGGTTAATGTACGGATAGAGGGTAGTGACCGTTTAATGACAAAGGAAGAAATAGAGGCATATTTGCAGAATAACAACCGTACTTTAACCAAACGGATTTGGATTCCTGACAATACCCGGGCAACAGGTTTGTTTGTTGCTGACATGGCTATTGATTTGAGGGCTTTATTTTGCGTTACCACCAATCAGCATGAACCGGAATTGTCCCCGGAGATGATTACTGCCCTGGAAGCTGAAGGGTGGGTGAAATCGAAAAATGTTTTCGGAGAATGTCTGGTCATGCCGAAGGCTGAAAGAGAAAAGATCATTCCTGTATTGGCAAATGCTTTGATCAATTGGCGGATTACTTCCAATCAGGCCCGTACTTTTAGTCTGATGGAGACATTGGCGCTTGCTGTAAGTGATAATGCAAACCATATTGCCGGGGCCATCCGGACCAAGCTGATTGAAGAAGGCGACAAGCCCAAAGCGAAATTAATCATTGACGAGACAGCAGGGGCCGAAGTGTTTGTGACGTTGCCCTGTGCGAGTTATGTGGTTACGGTGAATGAAAGGGCAACTGCTTTGGAAGAAGCGGAGAAGAAGCTGACGGATATGATGATGGCGTTTGATTATGAGAATCAATAAGGCGCATAGAAACAGTTCCTGCCAGGTGATTTTGGTTGCCTGGCAGGGGATTAATGAGAACTGGTAGAATTGAAATAAGCCGCGGCTAACAGGTTTTCCTCCAAGACCATATTCTAAATTGAACTTGATAGAATTGAAATTGTAGTTGGTCATGTACCCCCCTTGTCAAGCGTTTTTTTAATAGGACTTTGGGAATATCTATTTAAAAAAGAAATCCAGCATTTTCCTGAAAAATCTCTGTTTGCCGGGAACGGCTTGATCGGCATCCGGGCTTTCGTCTGTAAATTGCTGAAGTAACTTTTGCAGCCATTCATAAGTCTGCTGTGCAGTCCATACATCTCCTGTTTCGATGGCTTTTCTGCTTCCGGTATCGGGTATTTCCCATAAAATGCATAATTGATCATCGGGGAATAAAAATGAATCTTCGTTTTTGATAGAATTAGCTGGTAAAAGACGGAACTTTATATTGTTTTGTGCTGAAATGGCTAAAAGATGATGATCATTGGAATTGAAACAATATTCTGATGTTGTTCCTTGCTCTGTATCGAATTTCCTGGCGTATTGGATTAACTTACGCCAATTCTCCCGGCTTGTTTCCAATAACATATAATCATTGGTATCTTTGTAAAAAGAAAAATTTTCTGCCCCGATATACTTTTGGAATTTGCTGTATTCTTCCGAATACACTTTTAAATAATCCTGAAGAATATCGAGCAATTCTTCATAAACTGCATTTTCTAAATGGACTGCATTGTTACCTAGTACTACGAATGTCTTCGTGTTCTGATAGGAATGTCCCCGAAGTATAATATCATTCAGAGAATATGTTTCCAGTTTGTTTATGAGTTGAAGAATGGTCTTATGATCCAGAGTGATCATGATTGTCCGGTTACAAAAAGAAATAACACAACTTCCCTCTTCCTTCAATTTCGAGGGCAGGAAACCATTAAGTGCTATATTTTCTGTTGACCGCCAGAAATGATTATGTATTGAAAGCGAGTTTGTAACTTTCCTGCTTGCCTTGTATACCTCCGGAGGTAATAAATTGAATTCCACAAGTTGAGCTTCAGCAAATACTTTCAATTTTGAAAGTTCAAATTGTTTTTTCAAGATTTTATATTCTCGTTCGATTTTCCATTTTTCACGTTGTGCATATTCCAAAAAAAATCGTTCGGCAGGTTCACTGAACGGATGCCGGTTTTTCTGACTGTTATTATGCAAAGATTTGGTTGGTAAAATATTTTCCAGACTATCAATAGTGAAATCGTCTGCTAAATGATATTTCCGTATTTTTTCCT
>NZ_LARE01000120.1:0-3615 GCF_000980245.1 Odoribacter sp. N15.MGS-14 | reverse complement strand
AAAACGCTGATTTTTTTCTGCCTTTAGCTTATAGCCCATAGTTTTTAGCCTGTCGAATTTTAATGCATAAAATAGCAGGTAGTTTTTATCCGATTCTGTCTCCGGTAATTGTTGACCTTTGGCTTTCAAATATTTTTCGAGATATTCTCCCCGGCAAGTTCCGATGAGTCGGTTTCCGCATTGCCAACGGGGAAAAAAGGGAAGTAAGGTTTGCGAATCCTTGATTCTTCCGGCATATATAATTTCCCTCCCAGATGAGAACAGGGTGTAGTAACGGGTATTTTTTTCCAAAAAACTCATCATTTTAAAATGATTGAAATCAAAAAAATCTTCAATATAAATAAAAGGAGATCTGCCCGGATTAAAGTCTTTCTCTCCGATACGATCCGGAATCGTTTTGTTTCCGAAGTCTATTTCAAAACTTAATTGTAATTTTCCTGCAGGGGTGAATTCATATATCTGATTGGAAAAGGGGCGTACTAAAAAACTTTGTTTTGTACTTTCATTCCACGTGAACATTTGTCCTGTCGTGCTTCGGCCATGTAACGTATGTCCCCATTTGGGTTTATAAGGAATGAAATGATCCACTTCGTTCATATCTCTATCTCTATAAAGGTAATAATAATTTCCGTCGATGTCTTCTAAATTGTTGAAAAGAAAATGCTTGTCTGTGATTTTAAAATCCGAGGACGTATAGGATAAATTTTTTGCAATAACAAAATTCATTGAGTGGTCGTAGTATATCAGTTTTTTCCCGGGCATATCCAATACGTATACGAATGAAGAATCACATTCTATTGAACAAGCATGGATATATTCTCCCGGACCCCTTCCTGAACGACAAGTTTCTTGAATGAAATTTCCCTGCATATCGAAAATGAATAAGGATTGTTTTATATCATCTAAGATATAAATTGAATCCCTGTATATGGCAAGATCTTTAATTTGGCCGATAAAGGTTGTATCGGGTATATTTAGTCGGAGTATCTGAATATCCGAAAGTATACGATCCATTTCAATTTCCTGGGAAAAATTCTTTATGGGTATCACTGTGTACCTGGTGTTTTCTTTTTTACAGGATAAGGTAAATAAGAATAGAAAGAAGATAAGGGATAATTTCATATTTAGTCGCTTTGGGAATTTAAATTTTAGGTTAATTAAAGATGAACTCTTATTTAATGTGAAAACTGTCAAAAATCTTTCTTTCTTGTCATATTCAAATTTTATCATGAAAATTATGTTTAATATTATTAGTGGTGTAATAGTTATTATTGTCATTTTTATAATTTGTATTTTCTGATAAAAGAATATTCCAGGTCATTATAATTATCTATTGTGGCAAATAAATAGGTATCATTAGCATCGACACAAATGGAATAGAGAAGTTCCGGACAAGGGTAGATATTTTTAATATTTCCTGACCAATCCATGACAATTAATTGTCCTGATAATTTCTGAGGCTGATTTTGCAATTGTATTCCGGTTTTATTTGCTCTTAAGATATAGCAATATTTGTTTGTACCACAAATGCTTAGATTATAAAAAGAGGCTTCTGGTGCCATCCCGGAAGCTACGGTAGATAATAAAGGTTTCTGGATTTTAGAAAAACAGCATTCTTGTAAGAGTTTACCTTCATCATCGTACAACTGGATGAGATCAAAATAACGATAGGCTACTATGATTTTTTTCTTTTGCGGGTGAACGCAAATGGAGTTCAGGTAAGATTGATCTTCATATTTTTTATCGGGATATCGGAATTTGTGATTAAATTTTATCCATTTTTTTTCTTTACTCGTACTATTATATATAAAGAAAGATCCATAATTCATGTCAATGCTTTTCCCGACAAAAGTAGAGTCGTTTAATATATTCAAATTATCGGTAAAATACAATTTAGTAGGTAAATACCGTCCTTTTATTTCTTTTTCAGGCTGAGGATTTTGTACGAATTTGGTCAGGTTGAAATATTTTTCTTGAAGTAGATTAATGTCAAACATGTGAATAATGGAGTCGTGGCAGTCGATAAAGTTAGTATTAAAAAATTGGGGCATATTGAATTCTGAAAAAAGTTTACCCTTGTCGCCCACACTGAATTTAAAATTGAAAGCTGTGTCATAGACATGAATGAATTTTTCATCAGCATCTCCATAAGCGATCATAATTAATAAGGAATCCTTGGTAATACTGTAACCAAAGCTATTATTTGTAACTTGTTTCTCTCCGATCAAAGTTAATGATTTTGTAATATTTAAAGGAGTGATCGGTATTTCTTTGCAAGAATGTAGAGAAAAAACTATGACCAATGATGATATTATTATTCTCATTTTTCTATGTTCATTAAAACTATACTATACTTACAAATATAGCATAGTTTATTGTTGATTATGTATTAAATAATTTGCAATTACCATCATAGGTGGCAAATGCCCAATGGGCTAAACAGTCTCCACAATATAAACAGGCTATTGTACCATGGGCGGGAAAAAAGACGTTTCCTTGCTCACACTTTTTAAAATCATTACCTTCATTTCCTTCTTCGTTATCATTAGCAAATGCAATTTGTAATAATTGGAGGGTTCCTGTGTGTAATGAATTATAGGACGGAATAGTTAAATTTTCTTTTTCTTTCATTTTCACATGATAATATGAACAAAATGAATATACAGAATATTAATATATAGTTTTTCATAGATTAGTTTTGGAAAATGAAATTTCAGAAACTACGTAAGTCAAATCTTCATTTCTCAAAGAAGTTTTTATATTATAAAGCTTATTGTCATAGTTTGCATATCTTTGGATATTATAGTTCGGATTATATAATTCTTTAACGGAATATAAATAGTTTTTGCTTGAGTCAAAAATATAATACTTAAGGTATCGTTGCGAGTGGTCTATGCGTTTATCGATAATTTTCGATTTCCCTACTTCGCTTTGTATGATTAGGTAATTATTGGCATAGAATAAGTTCGTAATAATACTATTACTCAATAAGTAATCTATGACTTTGTCGCGTTCGTTATTCACTAATATATTGGCGTCTAAATTTAATTTATTAACAATAAATTCCGTATCCTTGAAATAGGAAGATGTGTTGTGCGTTGTGTTTTTTATATTTGTACAATAGATATGAAGTGCGTCTGCGCTTGTATAATAGAGGCTGTCATTGACTAAAATTAATCCGCCAGATCTTTCGGTTAAATTTAAAACGAGATGTTCATTACTGGGTTTGCCGATATAATCGATATTGTTTCTTTGATGTATATGATGAATTTCTAATAAAGCTTCATTAAAACCTCCTGCTATATAGAATATGAGATTTTCATTCCAAATGCTAAAATCTTTTATTGCTTTTTTAAAGTTTTTGTACTCTTCAATAAATCTTCCTTTCAGATCTAATTTGATTAATTTTAGTTGTTTACTGCACCATATATAAATATGATTATTAAATACATGTACAATTGCCGGTTCAATATATTCACCTGGCCCTCTACCGAGACGATTTATTTTTTTTTCTTGAATGCCTTGAGAATTATAAATGAATAACGATGGGTCAGGAGAAATAGTACTTATTATAAAATGGTTGCTGTCAATAAAGTTAAAAGAATTGATATTTCC
>NZ_LARE01000119.1:0-3695 GCF_000980245.1 Odoribacter sp. N15.MGS-14 | reverse complement strand
AAATTTATGAAAAAAAAAGAAACAAGTTAC
Organism: Odoribacter sp. N15.MGS-14; assembly: GCF_000980245.1. Classification (NCBI taxonomy): domain Bacteria; kingdom Pseudomonadati; phylum Bacteroidota; class Bacteroidia; order Bacteroidales; family Odoribacteraceae; genus Odoribacter; species Odoribacter sp. N15.MGS-14. The sequence goes on along the minus strand of NZ_LARE01000119.1, from coordinate 3,665 downwards.
CTCCCGGACAAGAGGTATTTACTGAAAATGATTTTGACGATGAAATTTATCGTGGTATTGATATGTTTGACTTCTATGCAATTGTCTGCCAATGCTTTTGCTCAGCAGTTATCTATCCGGATGGAGAATGCAACCTTTAAAGAAATTGCACGGGAAATTGAGAAACAAACAGGGCTGACTTTTTTGTATAGTGACATGAAAGTAAGTAATTTGAAGAAGATAAGTTTAGACTTGCAGAAGACCGATGTGGCTGCTGTATTGGATAAATGTCTTCAAGGTACAGATCTTTCTTTTAAAATTGTAGAAAATACGGTTGTGATTATTCCGGCTGAAACTGTTTCTGTATTCCCACAACGAAAAATGACTGTAAAGGGAATTGTTGTGGGAGAAGATGGAACTCCTTTGCCTGGAGTAACGATTGTTATTAAAGGGACACAGATTGGAACTTCATCGGATGTCCAGGGAAAATTCTCTTTGGATATGACTGATACGAAAGATGTGATTTTGGTGTTTTCGTTTGTAGGGATGGAGAAAAAGGAAATACCGGTGACTGATGAGAAAGAGCTTAAAGTGGTGATGGCTGAATCTTCTGAAACCATTCAGGAAGTGATTGTGACGGGTATTTTTGAACGTAAGAAAGAGAGTTTTACCGGTTCTGCGACAACCTATTCAGCCGATGATCTGAAAAGGGTAGGTAATCAAAATGTATTGCAGAGTTTGAAGAGTCTGGATCCTGCTTTTACATTACTTGAAAATAATGATTTCGGGTCTGATCCGAACCGTTTACCGGATATTGAGATACGGGGAAAATCGAGTATTGTCGGCGTGAAAGAATCCTTGGCTATTGACCCTAATCAGCCCTTATTTATCCTGGATGGATTTGAGACAACATTACAGACGATCGTGGATCTGGATATGGAGCGTATTGCTTCGATCACCATTCTGAAGGATGCTGCTTCTACGGCAATTTATGGGTCTAAAGCAGCAAACGGTGTTGTAGTAGTGGAAACCAAAAAACCGGAACAAGGAGAATTGAGAGTAACCTATACAGGTAACTTCAATATTACGATGCCTGATCTGTCCAGTTATAATTTGATGAATGCCCGGGAAAAACTGGAATTTGAAGTATTGGCTGGACGTTATGCTGTTGCTGATGGATCGTCTTCAGATGTGAAGGATATGGAAGAACTTTACAACCAACACCAAAAAGAGGTGGCCCGGGGGGTGGATACTTATTGGCTGGGAGAACCTTTGCGGATAGGTTTTAATCATCGGCATTCCTTGTATGCTGAAGGTGGGGATGCCAATATGCGTTATGGTGCCGGACTGAGCTACAATGGGATTACCGGAGTGATGAAAGAATCGGAAAGGAAAGTTTTCAGCGGGAATCTGGATTTACTGTACCGGAAAAATAAGTTTCAATTCAGTAATAAGCTGACTATTAATCATACCAGTTCCGGAGATCCGGTGGTTGCTTTTTCAGAATATGCGAAAGCAAATCCTTATTATGAAAAGAAGCCGGATGGAAGGGTGGAAAAATGGCTGGAATATAAAGAGGAGCTGATTGAATCGCCGAATCCGCTTTGGAATGCCAACCTGAATAGCCGGGCACTTGACCGTTCTTTTGGAGTAACCAATAATTTTAGTGCTGAATATAATCCTTTGACTTCTTTAAAAATCCGGGGACGTTTCGGGATTACAAAGACGATAAATGAATCGGATGATTTTCTGTCGCCGGAAGATACTTCTTTTGATGACACAGAAGAGCTGAAGAAAGGATCTTTGGCTTATCAGAATGGGAAAAACCTGCAATATGAGGGGGAGTTGACGGTGACTTATGGGGCTGTCCTGGCTGAAAAACATCGGTTGAATCTGGTAGGCGGTGGTAATTTCAGTGCAACGGAAACAGAAACTAACGGCTATTCGGTGATCGGTTTCCCGAATGGAAATTATGACACTCCTGCTTTTTCGAAAGGATATCCTGAAAATGGGAAACCTGTTTTTAGTGAGAGTAAGAGTAGGGCTATGAGTGCTTATATGAATGGTGGGTATGCATATGATAACCGTTATCTGTTGGATTTGACCTACCGTTTGAGTGGATCTTCTGTTTTTGGGACAAATAAGCGCTATACCAATACCTGGTCTGCGGGATTGGCCTGGAATCTGCATAATGAGGCTTTTATCAAAGGAAATCTGGACTGGTTTGATCTGTTGAAACTGAGGGCTTCCATCGGTAATCCTGGCAATCAGAATTTCTCAGCCTATCAGACTTATACGACCTATGCTTTTTCCAACCGACAACGGAATTATTTTGAACCGGCCGTACTGTTGAGCGGATTGGGAAATCCGGATTTGGAATGGCAGACAACTATGGACCGGAATATCGGTATGGATTTGGCTTTCTTTGGCAACAAAGTGATGCTGAACATTGATTATTACAATAAGAAAACCGATCCGGTACTGGCTGATATCAGTATTCCCAGTTCTGTCGGGGTTACTTCTGTACTGACAAATGTTGGTGAACAGACCTCTAAAGGACTCAATGGTACTTTAACCGTTTCGCCGATATACCGTCCTGCAGACCGGGTCATCTGGTCGATCCGTTATAATTTCCGGACAGAGAAATCAAGATATGACAAGATCGGAAATAAACTGGATAAATTTAATGAAAATGGAAGTAATACCAATCTGAAACGTTATTTTGACGGAGCCAGTCCGGATGATTTGTACGCTGTACGTTCGGCCGGAATCGATCCGGCTTCCGGAAATGAGATCTTTATTAAAAAAGACGGTACCTATACTCTTGATTATAGTTATGAAGATGAGGTGAAAATCGGTGTCGACCGCCCTAAAATCGAGGGAATATTCGGCACTTCTTTTACTTACAAAGGGTTTAGCTGTAATGTGGATTTTCGTTATCGCTGCGGAGGACAGATGTTTAACAGTGCATTATATGATAAAGTAGAGAATATTTCGGCGAATGATTTGAACTATAACCAGGATAAGCGGGCCTTATATAATCGTTGGACTACGCCAGGACAACAGGCTGAATACAAGAAGATTTCCCTGACTTCAACCACGCCGATGTCTTCCCGTTTTGTTCAGGATGATAATACTTTATCACTGGAATCTCTTCGGGTGGGATATGAATTTGATTCCAAACGGATCAGCCGGCTTGGGTTGCGTTCTTTACGGCTGAATGCTTATATGAATGATGTATTTAAAATTTCGTCGATTAAGACAGAACGGGGAATTGAATATCCGTTTGCACGTTCCGTATCATTTTCTGTTTCAGCATCATTTTAAGGATAATAAAATTTAGGATTATGAGGAAAATAAAAAATATTATGAGAATTGTTGCGGTGAGCCTGGCGATTCTGTCGGGTGCCTGCAATAACTGGCTGGATGTAAAACCTGCAGACAGAGTAACTGAAGATCAGGTGTTTACTTCTGAGAGTGGCTTTTGGGGGGCTCTGAATGGAATATATACGGAGTTTTTGAGTACCGATCTTTACGGAGGAGCTTTGGGACATGAGCTGGTTGAAATTATGGCACAGCGCTATAATATTACAAGTACTCAGCAAAATTATAATCAATTGTTGACTTACGCTTATTCCAGTGATTATGCGAAACAAAGATTGCAATCTTGCTGGGAGGCTGCCTAT
>NZ_LARE01000013.1:0-61623 GCF_000980245.1 Odoribacter sp. N15.MGS-14 | reverse complement strand
TTCTATTCCCGGTCTGTTGATAATAGGGAGAAGATACGGAGATGCGGGATTATTGTAACGGTCCACAATCTCCTGCATACATGGTTCCCATTTTATAAAAAGTTGCTGACCGGTTTTTTTCCGTCTATAGGAAAGGACTCCGTTATCAAGGTCTTTCTTTTTCAGAAAAGCCATGTCAATCATCGACATACCTCTGGTATAAAAGCTGAAAAGCAACATATCCCTCGCCTGACTTTTTGTAGGTTTAAACGGCAAATCCATCATCCTAAGCTGTTTTATTACCTGTAAAGGAATCGCTCGTTTCATAGTCTTCTCCACTCCGGTATAAACATGTTTGAATGGAAAACGCTGGACGGTCAACCCTTTTTCTACGGCACGGTTATAGGTGGCCCGCAAAATACGCATATAAAAAGATATCGTATTCATGGAAATTTCTTTCGACTTCAACCACGCCTCATAGGCCAGCATCAAGTCATCATTCACCTCGTCCAGCCATACATCCTTTCCCTTCATAAAACGCCCGAAACTGTTGAGGGCGGAACGGTAGGTTTCACCGGTCCGTATCTTACCCAGACGTTTCAAACCGGTTATAACCTCCTGCATAAAAACGCAAAAGAACAGATTACTCTGTTTGCTGTTAAAAATAGAAGTCACCTCATCGGCAGTAAAAGGGCATCTCTTCCGGTGTAAAACCGCGATGATCCTTTCCAATCTGCCGACGTCTTCCGTTATTTTTTTATTCAACAACCATAAATATCGCCCCCTGTTCCCATCAGACAATGTAATGATGATTTTGGACTGCCGTTTATTCCACTCGGCAGGAAACAGCTTATAAGAGGTACTGATCTGTCTTGCCACACGTTCATGAATCACTTGATAATAAACTATTCCCTCCTTACCATCCACCGAGGAAGGTCTGAACTTGATTTTTACTGTAGTCATAAAATTCATTGATTTAAAATTATACAGAGTACAAAATTACTGAATACAATAGTTGATTTATTTATACCAATATTGTATTTCAAAGATCAAAAATTCAGTAAAAATCAAAACGAGACACCAGAAGAGGTAAGTTATCGTTTCCCAGGGAATGAAAAACCTCACCTTCTCAGCTGTCACCGGGGAACAAAGAAAAGGAGAAAAAAGGCTAACTTTAATCGCCAGGAAACGGTCTGACGGTATAAAACCCGAAATCGGAATAGATAGAAAAAAATAAACCTACTATTTAAACGATAATTTTTTGGGCTTGCTTATAAAAAGGCAGGCGTTCTTTCAAATGCCGGAGGACAAAATCCCGGATTTCATGGTCTTCGAGCTTGCTGACGATCGGGCGTTTATGTTTTCCCCGAATCAGCCGTTCTACGATCGTATCCGTATCCGTATTCAGAAACAAGGTGATTCCCTGCGCATTCATATACGCCATATTATCATTGAAACAGGGGGTTCCTCCCCCTGTCGAGAGGACAAAATCCTGATATAGTTCACAAACCTCTTTTAAGTAAAAAGTCTCTAACCTTCGAAATCCGGCTTCTCCGATCGCAGCAAAAATTTCAGAGATACTCCTATTTTCACGTTCGACAATATAAGCATCCAAATCGATAAACCGGACCCCCTGTTCTTCCGCTATCACTTTTCCCCTGCGGGTCTTCCCGCAGGCCATATAACCGACTAAAAAATACTTCATAGTCCCGACATTATATTTCATCCGGATTATCCGTATTTTCAAAATCGAGCTTCATCTGTTCGTCGCCGGCAATCTCTTCCGGATTAGTCACTTCAAATTCGATATCCGTATTGATCTCGTCGGCCTCTCCTTCCTTCAGCAAAGGTTCTATTTCACGAATTTCATTCACCTCGAAGGTTGTGATCCGTTTACCGCGTGCTTTAAATGATTTCTCACCGATAAATTCGTCGGCCACAATCACATCGGCAGGCCGGGCTTCATATTTTCCACCGAATATCACTTCAAAACGAGGATGTCTCTCGTCACTCAGACAGATCAAACGGGAGCCTTCCACCTCACCGATGATGGAATTCAGTTTCACACAATCCTCGAAACGGAAACGTTTCAGGTAATAATAATTCTGTTCGGCATCGAAGAAAACCGCCGACCAAACCTTATCGGCCTCGAACTTTTCAAAAACGATATATCCTTCGTCATAATGATTATTCAGATCAAAATCGGTCGTATGGTAAGTACCATTCTTATTTACAACCAGAATCCGGTCCTCTCCCTGGAATTCTCCCAGGTATTTTCCCCGGCTATCGGTATTCAAACGCAACACATCTTCATCCAGCCAGATTTTACACCCGCCCAAAGTAGATACACCTTTTTGCACGACACTGATCTTGTGGACATCGTTCTTTGTCAGTGTATTCCCCTGAGAATCACGCCCTTTGATCGACAGCGCAGCAAAATCATATTCGAATACCAGTTTCTTTATACTGGGTTTCGGTTTCAGGCAAACTTTAATCACTTCGGCCTCCCCATTGGGATTGGCAGAAAAATGCAAAATCCGGGATCCGGCGGTACCTTTAGTCAGGTTATACACTTTATCCCGGGTCACACCGGTAACATTAAAACGCTTCACATAAGAAGCCCCATATTTACCGTCCCGGTATACGACATTATAAATCGTACGTTTATCGTTCTTTTTGAAAACATTCACATATTGAACATCCTTACCGACGAATATCTTATCGGCCACCTTCGTCACATAATAGGTACCGTCTTTCTTAAAGACAATCACATCATCCATATCCGAGCACTCGCAGATAAACTCGTCTTTCTTCAAGGCCGTTCCGATAAAACCTTCTTCCCGGTTGATGTAAAGCTTTTCATTTGCGATGACGACCTTAGCGGCTTCGATATTTTCGAAATTACGGATTTCCGTTTTCCTTTCCCGTCCTTTCCCGTATTTCGCTTTTATCCGTTCATAATAAGCGATAGAATAAGGAATGATGTGTTCGATATTATGTTTCACCACAGCAATCTCTTCATTCAGACTCCGGATATAATGATCGGCTTCTTCAGAGCTAAACTTCAGGATTCGTTTCATCTTGATCTCCAGCAATTTTTTCACATCGTCATCGGTCACCTCCCGGTAGAGTTCCGGTAAGAAAGGCTGTAACCGCCGGTGTACATGAGCGATAACCAACTCCATGGTTTCGCTTTCTTCAAACTGCTTGTCTTTATAGATGCGTTCTTCGATAAAGATACGTTCCAGAGACACATAATGCAGATCTTCCAGCAATTCTTTCAAACGGATCTCCAGCTCCAGTTTCAATAGGGCAACCGTATCGTCTGCCGACTGCCGCAAAATATCGGAGATCGGCATAAACCGGGGTTTTTCCTCCTCGATGACACAAGAATTGGGTGAAATCGATAATTCACAATCGGTGAAAGCATACAAAGCGTCGATCGTCTTATCGGAAGAGACTCCAGGGGCCAGTTGAATCAATATTTCAACATCCCGGGCCGTATTATCATCGATTTTTTTGATTTTAATCTTTCCTTTCTCATTGGCTTTGATAATGCTGTCGATCAAACTCGAGGTCGTACGTCCGAAGGGTATTTCAGTAATCTTTAGTGCCCTATTATTATTATCTTTCTCGATTTTCGCTCTGATTTTAACATTTCCTCCCCGCATACCGTCACAATACTTGCTGACATCGATCATTCCACCGGTAGGAAAATCCGGATACAACACAAAATCTTCGTGCTTCAGATGAGCGATACAGGCATCTATCAGCTCGTTGAAATTATGAGGTAATATTTTAGAAGCCAGACCGACGGCAATCCCTTCGACTCCCTGAGCCAACAATAAAGGAAATTTTATAGGTAAGGTGATGGGCTCACGATTACGTCCGTCATACGAAGGTTTCCAATTCGTTGTCTTGGGATTAAATACCACTTCGAGGGCAAATTTAGACAAGCGGGCCTCGATATAACGGGGAGCAGCAGCCCCGTCTCCGGTCAGAATATTCCCCCAGTTTCCCTGACAATCGATCAATAAATCTTTTTGTCCGAGTTGCACCAGCGCATCTCCGATCGAAGCATCTCCATGAGGATGGTACTTCATGGTATTACCGATAATATTGGCAACCTTATTGTAACGCCCGTCATCCAGTTCGCGCATAGAGTGCAGAATCCGTCGCTGTACAGGTTTCAAACCATCGTTCACGTAAGGGACGGCCCGTTCGAGAATAACATAGGAAGCATAGTCCAGAAACCACTTTTGGTACATCCCGTCCAGATGCTGAATAGAACGAATCTTCCCACTTTCTTCTCCCGAATGCTCCATGATCAGTTGAGGGATTTCCTCGTCGTCTTCTATGTGTTGTTCTGTTCCTGCCGCTTCAGCCTCGTAAGGCGCTGTCTGTTCCGAGGCCGAACGATCGGTCCCGGCCGCTATCTCTTTCCCTTCTTCGTCAGTTTCTTTACGTCCCCCCTCCATATTCAAATCCATGTCAATTATATCCTCGCCCATAACACTATTTCAAAATTACCTTAATTCATCCTTTTCAATATACAGATTGTCGATAATAAAATCCTGACGTTCCGGTGTATTTTTTCCCATATAATAACTCAACACCTCATCGATCGAATCTCCTTTTGAAAGACGTACCGGTTCCAAACGAATATCTTTTCCGATAAAATGTACGAACTCATTCGGAGAAATTTCTCCCAGTCCTTTAAACCTTGTAATCTCAGGTTTCGGACCTAACTTTTGGATGGCATTTTCACGCTCGGCATCGGAGTAACAATAGCGGGTTTCTTTTTTATTCCTGACCCGGAACAGAGGAGTTTGCAAAATGTATACATGCCCGGCCCTCACCAGATCGGGGAAAAATTGCAGAAAGAAGGTCAGCAACAACAAGCGGATATGCATACCGTCGACATCGGCATCCGTGGCCACAATGACATTGTTGTACCGCAGTTCTTCCAACCCGTCTTCAATATTCAAAGCAGCCTGCAATAAATTGAATTCTTCATTTTTGTAGACTATTTCTTTGGTCAGCCCGTAGGAATTGAGCGGTTTACCGCGTAAGCTGAACACAGCCTGAGTATTCACATCCCGGGATTTCGTAATAGATCCGCTGGCCGAATCTCCCTCTGTAATAAAAATCGAAGATTCGTTTTTCCGTTCGTGATTGGAATTGAAGTGCACCCGGCAATCCCGCAACTTCCGGTTGTGCAGGCTCACCTGCTTCGCTCTCTCGCGTGCAATCTTCTGCACACCGGACATGGCTTTACGTTCTTTCTCCGTCTCGACAATTTTCCGTAACAACAATTCGGCTGTATCCGGATTCCGGTGTAAATAATTATCCAATTCCCTGGTCACGAAATCCATGATAAAGTTACGTACGGTAGGACCGTCGGGCCTTATATCTTTCGAACCCAGTTTCGTCTTCGTCTGCGACTCGAACACCGGTTCCTGTACTTTTATACTGATCGCCCCGATAATAGAAGTACGGATATCCGATATTTCGAAATCTTTTTTATAAAAATCCCGGATCGTCTTGGCCACCGCTTCCCGGAAAGCACTCAAATGGGTTCCTCCCTGTGTGGTATGCTGCCCGTTGACAAACGAGTAATATTCTTCCCCATATTGCCGTCCGTGCGTCATAGCCATTTCGATATCCTCACCTTTCAGATGGATGATCGGATACAAGCCTTCTCCGCTCATATTTTCCATCAGCAGATCATACAATCCCCGCTTGGAGTAATATTTATGGTCATTGAAGAATATGGTTAAACCGGTGTTCAGAAATACATAGTTCTTCACCATCGCTTCGAGATATTCGGCAATGTAATGGTAATTCCCGAAAATGTCCTTATCGGCGAAAAAGGTTACCTGTGTACCGTTCGGCTGGTCAGTCGGTTCGATCTTCCTTTCCTCTACAATTTTTGCACGGCAATAACGCACATATTTGGTCTCGCCATCCCGGAACGACTGAATCTCAAAGCTCTCCGACAAAGCATTCACCGCTTTAATACCGACGCCATTCAAACCGACAGATTTTTTGAAAGCTTCCGAATCATATTTTGCTCCGGTATTCATTTTAGATGAAGCATCCACCAGTTTGCCTAAAGGAATACCCCGGCCGAAGTCCCGAACGCTCACCTTACGGTCTTCTACCTTAATCGTAATCTCTGTACCGGCTCCCATGGCAAATTCGTCGATGGAGTTATCCACCACCTCTTTCACCAAAATATAAATCCCATCGTCAGGCGCCGAACCGTCTCCTAGTTTACCGATATACATCCCCGGCCGCAACCGGATGTGTTCCTGCCAATCCAGCGTCCTGATCGAATCTTCCGAATAATTCTCAACCATCAAATTTTATCTATAAAGTTTATTAAGTCCATCCCTTTCAGCACTAAAACATATTGTTTCAATTCGGTTCATAAAGTTGCCAAAGTGCTCTTTCGGCACTTAAAGTATATAAAGCCTAAGACTGCCAGGGGCGCTTTGTTCACGGGACTTTCAATCCCAATGGGCACATCGGCGACCGTAAAAAAGCACCTGCTGTATTCAATGCATAAACCGTTTTTTGGACTGTCATGCAAAAATAATCAAATTTTACTGATTTCCCTACCCGGTTTTTCGGTTTTTTCCGGTTTTTCCAAGCATTTTTCAGAAAGTAACCTGCTTCCGATCTTTCCGCATACTTATTCGGAAAGGCTTACGGGTAAAGTAAAAACGACAGGTATAGATAAACTGGATCAATCCTGAAAACAAATGACTTCCCCGGTCGAAAGAATCCGAAAAGAAAGTGAGATTAAAGTCAGAGAGGTATTGATCAGCCCATACCCAGCCCTTCCGGAATAAACCCGGTATAACAACTGAAAACACAAGACCGCAACGTATAGGAGAAATCAGCAGACATATTTCACTTCTTTGAATGCATATACCCTTTCCCGCCCATCCGTATCTTTCAGGATCAGCTGGCCATATTCATCGATTCCTCCGACCGAAGCCCGGAAGATTCCACGTTCATCTTCAAAATCATATATTCCGGTAGACCGGTACATATGCCGTAAAAAGTCATTTTCCAGTTCGGCATACCGATGAATCTGTTCATATCTCTTCCCGATACATTCCAACAGCTCTTCCAGAACCTCCTGTAAGGGAAGTTCCCGACCGAGTAATTGAAATAAAGACACCGGATTAGGGGCGTCCGATAAAAATTGTTCCTGATTAATATTCACCCCGATGCCACACAACGAACTTTGAATATGAGCTCCGGCCACCCGGTGTTCGATCAGGATACCTGAAATCTTCCGTTCCCCCACATACACATCGTTCGGCCATTTCACCGTCACCCCCTCGACATAATGGCTTAAAAAATCGAGACACCCCAAAGCGATCACCATCGACACGGCAAACTGTTTTCCTGCCTCCAGACGCTCCGGACGGAAAATCACCGTCATTGAAATATTCTTTCCCGGGGCACTCTCCCACCGATTCGTAGCCTGCCCACGCCCCTGTGTCTGTCGCCAGGTCAAAATCACCTGTTTATCTTTCAATTCACTCAGCGGCAATTTTTCCGCCAGACTATTGGTCGAAGCAACCTCCTCATATTCCATTACCCCGAACCCACTCACTTCATATCTTTTCATACCCTATCGTATATTTTATTCTCTTTTCACCTTACCCTAATCTCCGTCCTCCTATTCTCCTTTCTCCCCTCTTCCGTATCATTAGTCCTCAAGGGGCGATCCTTGCCATATCCTTTATATTCCATCCGTTCCTTCTGAATATGATTCAAGAACAAATATTTATACACCTCGAAAGCCCGATTTTCCGACAGCCGATAATTATGTTGATCACTCCCCGTATTATCGGTATGGCCGGATATCTCGATCTTTACCTCAGGATTCTGTTTAAGAAACACGACCAATTGCCGTAATTCCGGATAAGATTCGGGCCGTAACCGATAGTCGTCGACATCAAAAAAAATTCCCTTGAGAACCAATGTCTGTTCTTTTTGGATCGGTCTTAAACAGAGCGTATAGATTTGGGGATTTTCTCTCGTATTTTCTTTCACTTGCAGGGTATCCGAATAATACAAATAGCCCTGTTTAACAGCGCTCACCCATAATAATTTATTCACAGGAATACAAGCCAGCATATCCGTCCGGGCATCGACCCGGTCATAACAAGCCAGGGTATCACCGGTCCCCACTTCTGTTAATGTCAACCCATCGGGTATTACCGGCTCACCGGCTTCATTTACAGTCAACAGCCTCAAATAAGAGGCAGGCGGACAAGCCACCTCTTCTCCTAGCCGATATCGGTAAATACAACGTTTCCCGCTGATATCCGACGAAAAATATCCCCATTGACCGCTAGCATCCACCATAAACCCGAATTCATCCCTTTGGGTATTCACTGTAATACCGATATTCAGCGGTGGGGTCACCTGTTCCACGTCCACTTTATAGATATCTTTCCGTCCCATCCCCGCATATCCGTCGGAAGCAAAAAACAACGTTTTATTATCGAAATACAGGAAAGGGGCCATTTCATCTCCTCCGGTATTAAAATAAAGGCAACGCGGCTGTGACCACAACTGTCGTCCATCCGCCTCCCGCCTTAGCAAATACGAAAACCAAATATCGCTTCCCCCTCTCCCTCCCTCACGGGTAGAAGCAAAATACAAACGTGTACCGTCGGCCGATACCGCCGGTTGAGCCTCCCAGCCATCGGTATTGACGGGGGCGCCCAGATTGACCGGCTCTGACCAAGACGTATCCGACAAGCGGTAAGCCACATAAATATCAAAACTATTCCGGCCGTTTTCCCTGGAAAAATACATCATTCGCCCATCGGCTGTCAGTGAAGGAGCCCCATAATTTTCTCTACCGGAAAAATTCAACGCATAGCGTCTGTCGCCTTGCAACATCCACATCGTTTCTTGTTCGCCGGCCTGTTCGGTAAACAAGAAGGTTTGTCCGGTCACATCCAATGCCGGCCAATACACCGGGCATCCGGCCTCATAAAACACTTCGGGAGGTTGTTGGGTTTGGGTCCGCAAAGCCTCCAGGGCAAACCGGCAATTTTCCATCTGCCGCTCCGCCACTGCCTTTACCTGCAAGCGTTTATCCCAATTCAGATACCGCCCGTAATGTGCCAAAGCTTTTCCGTAATCGGCTTCATCGAAATAATATTCGGCCAAAATAAAATAATAATAAGGATGACTTTTCAGAGAATCCAAAGCCAAAGCCGTTTCGATAGCACGGATTTCCTGAATCTTATCTCCTTTTTTGTTGTATATATCTGCTTTCAACAGATACAAGGGTGAAAAACCCTGATCGAAAGTCTCTGCTTTCAAAAGTAATCCCAAAGCTTTCTCCTTATCTCCTTCGCGAAAAGACTCCCGTGCCTGCTGGAAAAGTCCCCAGGCCTTTTTATTTACCGGATGTTGCTGTTGTGCTTGTACACCGAAAACAACAAAGCAAAATAACACACAACCAACGATATTCCACCTATCTTTCATTTTAGTTCCATTTCCCGCTATCATCCGCTCAAATTTTTACAAAGATACCGGAAAATTTTTAAAGACCTCACCTCCCGCTTCGAAACAAAAAACCTGCGTAAAGAAAAAATTCCTCACACAGGCCGGATTTATACAACCGAATCGTTTTTTAATAGTTATCGGGGAACAGTTCAAAATATCCTTTCGGATGCAGGCAGGAAGGACAAATTTCGGGAGGAGTTTTGCCGACATGTACATAACCGCATTTACGGCAATACCAGCGGACTTCTTCCGGGCGGGAAAAGACCATATTATCCCGTATATTTTGTAATAATTTCAGGTAACGTTGCTCATGCATCTTCTCCACTTCGGTCACATATTTAAAAGTTGCGGCCACTTTTTTGAAGCCTTCCTCTTCGGCAATTTTCCCGAATGCCGGATACAAATTGAAAGCCTCGTCGTGTTCGCCGTCGGCAGCTTCTGCCAGATTAGCCAACGTATCCAATAAAGCTCCGGCAGGATAAGCGGCTGTGATTTCCAGCATTCCTCCTTCAAGGTAGCTAAAGAATCGTTTGGCATGCATTTCTTCCTGTAAAGCGGTCTCATAAAATATGCCGGCTATTTGCTCATACCCTTCTTTCTTTGCAATCTCCGAGAAAAAAGTATAACGGTTCTTTGCCTGTGATTCTCCGGCAAAGGCTTTCAGCAAACTCTTTTCTGTTTCTGTACCTTTTATCATTTTGTCCATAAGATTAATATTTAATGAATAGCTGAATCTTATACGCTCAAAATACAAACAGGTTTAAAATTATTCAAATAAAAATCCATCCCCATACATCGGACGAGTTGGAAATTCATGTTCAAAAAAGAAATAATCCTTTCCAAAAGCCGGACGCAGTTCACTAAACCAGGTCGCTTTCGGATCATAGGCGGCAAAAAAAGGCATATCTACCCACTTCGGATTACGACCTTGGATAAAACGCAGGACAAACACTTTCTCTCCCTTGATTTCGGCCACTCCCAGCAGTTGGATTTTGCCCGGCTCGTCGCTCATACTCGGTCCTCTCACCGTACGGCAGATACCGCTGACCTGACTATAAGCCTTACGGAAAATATCCCAGCATTTCTCTAAAGGAATTTCAAAATAATGCTTAGCCCCGGTATCCCGGGCCACAAACATATAATAAGGGATACAACTCAAGTCGACCTGTTTCCGCCACATCTCCCGCCAGATCTCCGGAGAATCGTTGATGTGTCTCAATAAAGGAGACTGGGTACGAATCTGTGCGCCCGTATTCCGGATCCGCCGGATAGCTTCGCATACAGCTGCCGTAGAAAGTTCCACCGGATGATTGAAATGGGCCTGAAAAGACAAGTTTTTACCGGTGGCGGTCACTTTTTCAAATAAACGCAATACCTCAGCGGCATCCACATCGGAAATAAACCGGTAGGGCCAGTATGCCAAAGCTTTCGAACCGATCCTGATCGTACGGATATGCTCTAATCCTGGTTGTAATAAAGGTTCTATATAAGCCGACAATAAGGAAGCGCTCATGGTCATCGGATCCCCTCCGGTGAATAATACGTCCGTAACCTGAGGATGCAGCCGCAGATATTTCAATAACAAATCCGTTTCTTTCATTGCGAACTTCAGCTCATTCATACCGGAAAACTGCGGCCAACGAAAACAAAAACTACAATAGGCATGACAGGTCTGTCCCTGAGCCGGAAAAAACAATACGGTTTCCCGGTATTTATGCTGTATACCTTTCAAACGGATATCCCCCAGCATAGGTACGTTGTGATCCTGGCCGGCGGGGTTAGGATTCAATTCAAGACGAACAGCATTAACTGCTGCTATAAATTCTTCTTTTCCGACCTCTTGAGCCAATAATTTACTAACGACTGAAAAATGCTTTTTCGATAACATTTCACGACGTGGAAAATTCAAGGTAAAAATAGGGTCTGTATCTATCCGTTCCCAATCGATCAGTTCTTCCACGACATAGTTATTCGTCTTAAACGGTAACACCCTTCCAACCACCTCAATTGCCTGTAATTCTTCCTTATTCAAACGGGTTATTTGACGAATATTCCGATAATTTGTCAGACCATAAGCCTGATAAGTTCGTTCCATTCTACTTCCTTTAAAATAAATATTATACAATCGACCAGTACTCCACCCAGGGAGTGAGAATAATGTACCTCTAACCAGAAAAGTAACAGAGCCACAAGCTTTCTGCTGAATATCGATAAAGTCCGAACGTTCTTCGCGATGAGCAATCCCCATCCGAAACAGACACCCCGCAGTAATCAGTAAATGCTATTTTATCAAGTTTATAAAATTACGACATTTTTTTCAAATTTCCAAATGGTCTCCCTTGTCGTTCTTTTTCTTTTCCACTCAAAAGGGGTGCCGGCTTCCCGAACACCCCTCTATCAGAACAACATAAATACAATTTTATTTCACAATCTGCATATAAACAGGATCTCCTTTGTAAGGATAGAAAGAAATATCGGTAGCAGCCCAATTTTTCAGGTCCGGTTGCATCTGGATCGCCTTTTGCAAAGAGACTGCCATTTCTTTGGTATCTTTTATCCTGGCAGCAGCTACAGCCTGCATATAATAATCCATCGCATTCTGCATTTTAATCTTACGGAAAGTCTCCAAAGCTGCGCGGTTGTCGTTATTCATCAATTGAGCATAAGCCAGGTTGATGTTGGGTTTATCTTTCAGATAGGGAATCGCTTTTGCATATTCTCCGTTTTGCATCAGGATCAATCCCATATTATAACGGGCTTCTTTCCGGATCTTGGCTTTGTCGAAATATTGGGCAGCTTCCCGTTTATGCCCCATTTGTGCATGGATTACCCCCAGGTTATTGTTTACGGTAGCATCCTGCTTCAAAGCAACAGCTGCTTCCAGTATTTTCTGTGCTTTCGAATATTCTTTATTATTGATAGCCATCACAGCCAGATCGTTCAATAACTGCCAATTGGTCTGAGCGGTCACTGCCGGAGTCTTTTCAGTCAACTGAGGTACAAAATAAGTCAGTTGCACATCTTCCTGTACAGTAGTGGGAACCGTGTAGAATACGAAGAAATCGGCACGGCGAAGGACCGGAAGGATCACCTCTTTCAATTCAGGAATTTTAGCGATATAAGAATCGATCACTTTATTCCGGGCAGTGGCATTCGGAGCACTTTTCAAGTCTTTGATAATCTGATCTTTGTTCTTAATATTTGAATCTCCAAGAAGCATATACAAACCGTTCCAGTTTTCAGTAACCGTTTGCTGAACTACAAATTTCGGATTACGGGCCATCGGTGTATTCTGCAATTTCAGGTCTTTTTCAAAGAAACTCTTGGCAGACCGGAAACGGGTATTGGCCAGGTTCTTATTCAAACGTTCGGCACCTTCGGGAGAATTGGATACATAAATAAACATATTCGTAATTTTGGCATTCTTATCTGCCAAAACTTTTTCCATGGCTTTCACCGCCTGAGTCATTACCGGCGAATTTTGTTCAGCCTGGCTAATCGTAGATTTTCCCAGTGGAAACATCACATAACCACTTACCACACCGACAGCCTCTGCCGGAACATCACTCACAAAAGTCTCGGTCATAGCCGGAACATAATTTACTCCGTCCAGCGTGAATGCCGGTTGTTTCCAAACTTTGATTCCATTTTTATTCAGGATTACCGGGCTCAGCATAAAGGACTTGTTACCGCGCATAGCTTCGATATCTGCCCAGAGTACTCCATCCTCCATTCCCGGTTTGAAATTAAAGGACATTTTCTGAGTAAAACTGGTTCCTTTATCATAGTTCACCACCGGATAACTGGCGTTTTTCACATTTTCTCCCTGTAAAAACATCGGTTGCAAATTCATCATCTGGCTACCGTACTGAATTTTGGGTGTAATTTTCAGAATCATCTTTTTATCAAACTGTTTAGGAGCAAAATTGATGGTATAATTGAAATTTACCACTCCATTCACAGATTCCAATTGTTCCGGATTAACATAGCCCACAACGGCTGTTTCGATCACTTCCTTCTGTAATTTTTTCATCGAATTACATCCGGTCATGAAAAACGCCAGTGTCAAAACTGCCAATCCCGTCATTAAAAATGTACGTTTCATACTTCTCGTTTTTAGTTTAACTTATCAGTTTTTAATTCAGTTTTCTCTTACCTACTCTTTTAACGGAAAGCCTCACCGAAAGTTTCATCCCTAAAAGGGAGCAGGTGACGAAGGATTTTCAAAAATTCCGTTTTATTTATACCTTTGCAGGTATAATTCGTTTATAAAGTTTTTAAAGTTGCTCTTTCGTCGCTTAAAGTTTATAAACCAATCCGACTCTACGACTAAAACAAGATACTCATGGCAGATAATCAGGGTTTAAAACCGATCTATATCGAACAACTTTTCAGAAGCAAAAATCCGGGAGTAGCCAAAATGATTCCCGGGTTTATTTATTCCTATCTGAAAAAAGTGATCCATCAAGACGATATCAATGATTTTATTACCCGTTACGGTGACCGGAAAGGGCTGGACTTCTCCGATGCGATATTGGAATATCTCCATGTTTCCTATCAGGTGATCGGCGAAGCGAACCTGCCTTCCCCCGACGGCCGGTATATTTTTGTGTCCAATCATCCTCTGGGTGGACCCGATGGTATTATTTTAATCTCTTTTTTAGGTACACGTTACCCGGAATTGAAATTTCCGGTAAACGATCTTTTATTAAACCTAAAGAATCTGAACAACATTTTCTTACCGGTCAACAAGCATGGTGCCCAAGCGAAAGACGCCGTTTCTGCATTGGAAGACGCTTATGCTTCCGACTGTCAGATGATCATGTTTCCGGCCGGTCTGGTCAGCCGTAAACAACAAGGGATCATCCAAGACCTGGAATGGCAAAAAAGTTTCGTATCCAAAGCCATCCAGCATCGACGGGATATTGTCCCGATCTTTATCGATGGAAGAAATTCGAACTTTTTTTACAACCTGGCGAATTTCCGGAAAAAAATCGGCCTGAAAGCCAACATCGAAATGCTTTACCTGCCGGATGAAACGTTTAAACAACGTAACCGCACGTTCACGCTCTATATCGGACAGCCGATCGAATGGGAAAGTCTGGATAAAAGCAAAAAACCGATCGAATGGGCTCAGGAAATCAAACGTAAAGTTTATCTGCTGAAAGAAGGCCGGTAAAGTATTTTTGCCTGATGCGAACTCTTACCGTCATTCCAACCCGTTAAACCGGAAACCCAAAGTAACTTTCCGGGAAAAGTTACGTTTGTTTCAAATTAAAAAAGGTAGAATTATTCTGTCGTTACTTATTCGTCTTCGGTGTTCGTGTTTAGGGACCCGGTCGCTTCTGTCGGTCGTCTAGCCCTTTCTATCACTGACCGGCGGAACTCCTCACTACGTTCGTCAGACACCACCGGTCGGGCGTTCAGAAAAAGCAAGACGACACCCGACAGAGCTCCAATGGTCCCCGAACACGAACACCTCCGACTCACGTTATCACGGCATGGAAAACGAACTGTGACCTGAAAGGTATAAACTTCTATCAAACAGCTGTTTTTCTGACCCCTTACCTTCGGGATAAATTCAGTAATCGGTATTTTATAGGAATAATCTGATCAGGTAACCCAGGTATCCGTACTGTGGTCAGAGTAGTCTACCCTTTCATTC
The DNA here is from genome assembly GCF_000980245.1 of Odoribacter sp. N15.MGS-14. Taxonomy (NCBI): domain Bacteria; kingdom Pseudomonadati; phylum Bacteroidota; class Bacteroidia; order Bacteroidales; family Odoribacteraceae; genus Odoribacter; species Odoribacter sp. N15.MGS-14. The sequence continues at coordinate 46,430 of NZ_LARE01000013.1, read as the reverse complement.
AATGAAACTTTCCTTCTTCGCCCTGTAGTGCTGACGGAAGATGCAAGGTTTTATGCCGGAAGACCATTGGAGCAGGAACGAGGGTCCGGTTAGGTTTTCCGAACGCCCGACCGGTGGTGTTTGACGAACGGAGTGAGGAGTTCCGCCGGTCAGTGAAGGAAAGCCTTAACGGACCGGTCCAGGCGAACCGGTCGGACGGCACAAAAACCGGAATCGGAATAGAAAGAAAAAATAAACCTACCATAAGTTTGGAAAAACGGAAAATGAAAGTGTATCTACTGCCACATTTTCGAAGCAAAAGACTAAATTTTCTATTTCATCCGATAAAAATACAACCAGATAAAAAATCCTATTTTCCGAAGCACGATAGTGATCCAGATGATTAACTTCCTGACCATAAAACTACGAATTAAATCCTTCCGCCATATACGCTACGAAAGTAATTACCGTATTTCTTAAATACTTTACATAAAAAAGTAAATAAACAGAAAAGAAATCAACAAACCTTTAGCAACCGATTTCTAAGACCGATTCATGCGGTCACCGGATTTTCATATGTAGAATAGGAAAATAATTCCAGAATCTCTCCCCTACTATTCTTTTATATCACCGATCAGTAACAGGGGGGTAAGGTTCCGTATCGGTATAATCCAAAATATCGATATAGAATCCTGTAATTTTTTTCAACTGGAAATCCGGTTTTTCAAACAGATAATGGCCTAGAAAACGGGATTCGGAGTACATCATATCCCCTTTGTTTTTTTCTTTTACGGCCATAGGGTCTATAAACTCCATAAGCCTTATGAACTTTAGAAACCGAAGTTATCGTTCCGATAAGTTTTTTACTGAACGACCCCGACGACCCAGGCAAACAGATTAGCTATCAGTTTCGACGCATTGCTATTGATGGTTCCTTTCGAATTGTTAATTCCGCTATTACTATTATTTGCAGAAAAGATATCGATATCTCCGATATAGATAATCCGGCGAGACATATCGACGCCCAAGACAATGCCACCGCCCGGTCCGTTCAATAGAGGGGTAATCCCTTCTGCACTCCCGGGACCGATTTCTCCATGAGTAACGTCATAATTCTGAAATTTGAAATTTGCATCGACAGGAGTATAAGGCGTGACAGTAAAGGGCCCCATATCCGTAAAAAAATCAGAAGCCGACTTTCCGGCCAACGGATATGAACCGCTTTTCGGTGAAGTTTGCATCAAATCCGGAGTACTTCCGAGAAATTCCTGCATGATAGGAGTATTGACTCCCTGGGAATCGAAAGACAAAATCAATACCCGTTTTGCAGAAGCCTTCAACCATCTGCCGACGGGTGAAAGATCAATCCTTAAATCACCATTACTGACATAATTGAAATAAATAACATCGGCAAGTGCTAAAGCAGCATCGTTTATACTACTGGCAGATACATTCGTCAACAGCAAATTAAAGCCTCCACAAGTGACAGTACCACCAGTACCGAAGTTAGCCGGATTATTCAGAATCCCCTGCAGGCCTGCTCCCCGGCTTTCAGGCGAAATATTGGGTAATAACAAATTTTCTCCTAAATGTCCTAAATAGCTTCTGAACGAAACCATATTTATCGTCCGGCCCGAAATATCCACAATTTGTTGGCGAATAGTCATCAATATACGCCAACGGCTGGCATTGATCACAAAATATGCTTTTCGTTCATCACTGTCGCTGTTATTACTTTGCAATGCAGTGACCACGATATGCCTCCCGTTATTCGTTTTTTCCACTTTGAAATACGAACCGGTAAGCGATTGTGCAGCTGTCCCCGACACATTGCCCTGTTCATCCGACCATTGGAAGGTATAATCGGAAAGATCTGTATCGACCTGAACGGTCAACGCTGCATTCTGTTTACTTCCCAGGACAACCTCGCGTGTAGATACTCCAAAATGATGATCCGTATCGAAATACATGTCTGTCGTCGACTCGTCCCAGGATTGTATATCCAGATTAATTTGTGCAGAACGATTACTGGCCGCTTCATCAGCCGATGGCCAACCCGGCCCGGCAACGCTCCGTATCGTGAAAACATAACGATGATTCCTCAATATCTGACCGAAACTTCCCTGAGTATCGTCCGGATCAAAATCAATCCGGTAATAGGTCACTTCCCCACTACCTGCATACTTTCCTCCAACGACAACACAAGTAGCCCCGTTCACCCGTTCAGACTCGGCAGGAGAAACCGATTCCGACAAATAAAGTCCGGAAACCGCCTGGTTACCACTTACTGCCGAGACCGGGGTATTGACCTCCATCCGGCTATTCACCGGAATACTTGGAGCGGTAACAACAGGAAGATCCTGATTCGCTATGAGTTGTATCCGGCTATTCACCCGATAAGCTTGTATGCTTGTCAATTCAAAATTCGTAATCCCACCGACCAACACATCTACCCGGGCAACAGCTCTTAACATGCTCACACCGCTGATTTCTTGCCGGTAATTCGCATCCAGCCCTGAAACCAGCCGGTAATGTCCGGACATCGGTAAAGTAGTGAAATTTCCACCGAGGGGGAACCCCAGCTGTAATTTTGTCCGTACCTCGTTTTCGGTATCACCGACCTGAGGTTCATTCGCCAATACTGCTGCTGTAGCATTAGCAACAATATAAAGGTCCAAGGTTTTATCTGTTGCAAGCAAACGGGCACTGAACGAAGTGGTCGTTCCTGAATTTGTGATCGAAATGCCCGGAACCCGGTATTTATATCCCCCCTCTTCGAAAACCAACAACTGAATTTCATCTATTTCTGTCTCCCGATCATTCCCGGCCTTACTTCGGACCTCTTTACCGGAATAAGGTCTGGAAACAATCAAACGCACCCATACCTCATTTTCTCCGGTATACTGCTCTTCCACTTCTTCCAGTCGGTCTGTACAAGATGTAAATCCGAACAATCCCATCCATAAAATCCATATTAGAACGCCCGTTCGCCTCATATTATATTTCCTCCTCTAACTCTGTTTTTTTACTGATAAACGAAACTTTTCTTTCTTGGTTATGAAAAAACTTTTCTTATTTCTCTACCGGCCACCGCTCAATAGCAAATAAAATTTAATGAAACGGACGAAAAGTCAAAACTTCAGGAATATAAAACAAAAAACAAAAATCCCAGTAAAACCCTTATAAATTGACAAACTAAAAAAGAATACAATGAGAAAGAATTGTTTGTTTATGATAATGTTCGCTACTGTAACCCTAATGGGTTGCAGTAAAAACGATGCTTCGCCGGCCGAAAGCGACCTGCCCATAGATCAAAATCCGACAGAGGTATTCGCCACATTCAAAATCAGTGCTCCTGCAAATATGCAGACCAAAGCCACAAACAGCGGTACCGCCGGGGAAACGGCAGTAAAAACCCTCCATGTTTTTATTTATGATGTCGCTTCTCCTCACGCCCCGACAATCGCATCTTTCAGTACCGACGCCAATACCCTGATCAATTCAGGTAATAGCTGGACAGCTTCTACCCCAATCCGGACCTTAAAAGCCGATAAATATATCTTTGCCGGCATCAACCTGACTCCTGCCATTATCAATGAAATTACCTCCAGAGGCCTGGGAGCTTTCAGTTATAAAGAATTCGAACAAAGTATCTCCGACTTAACCAATCCGACCGATGGTTTCGTCATGTTCAACACGACATATCCTGCCGTCACTCCCGGCGATGCCTTAGCCACTTCAGCCGAAGCGGCCAAAGCGAATCCGATCTCTATCCCTGTTTCCCGGGTAGTGGCCAAAGCTGCTGTCGTTAAAAGCACTTCTTTCGTCGTCAACGGCGGTGGGACTATGCAAAATATCACCTATGGCTGGAGAAATATAAACCGACGCTTTTATTTTATCCCTAAAATCGATGGAGGGATCATCAAAGATTACAATTGGGATAGCTATAATGTAAATGATTTTGTTCGCGGAACCGATCAGATTCCGGTAAATGAAGCAACGGCCACTCCCACTACTTTTAGTTATGCTCTTGAAAATTCATTCAATTATATCCCCGGAAGTTCGTTGGTCGACCAAACCACCTTTTTAAGTATACAGGGGCAATTTCTTCCAACCCAGATTTGCAGAATCAAGACCGGAGTTACTGCTCCCCAGGGAGCGACAGACTTCGAATTCGTCAATAACCCGAATGGTTACGGGACGTTTTATGTTGTACGTACCGACGATGGTAGCAGTAACTATTTCATTACCGGCACAGATGCAGAAAAATATGCCGAATTATGTATTGCCCATGCTCCGGATATGCCGGCACTTACCGGAGGTTATTCCTTGAGTGACAACACCTTCACCAACGGGATGTGTTATTTTCATGTACTTGTAAACAGTGCAGCCAGCGGGCAATACGGTCCCTATGGAATTTACCGGAACCAATATTACCGCATGACCCTCAATTCTATTCAAGCCCCGGGTAACCCGAACGATAATTTCGACCACAATCAGGTTATCAGCCCCAACACTTGGGTTGACGTAAATATCACCGTAGACGAATGGCAGGAAATCGATGAAGATTGTGACCTATAAAATAAAAATACAGTACAACCTACGGATAATGAAGGTGATCCCAACCCTGTCGTTTATCACGTTAATCTTTTTATCCGCAGGTTGTATACGTGAAAATCGTTCCGGCTGCGGGGGATATTTGTCATTGAAATTCCGCTACACCGATTCTAATGGTGCTCCTTTGATGCCGGGATTTCCCGAAACCGACCATTTGTCGGTTTTTGTTTTCGACCGGCAAGGAATATTCGTATGTGAACGAAAAGATTCGGCTTTGCAACTCGATCACTACATGATGGAAATGCCCCTTCCCCAAGGCCGATACCAGTTTGTCGTCTGGGCCGGTTTATCCGAAAGTTACCGGTTATCTTCCCATGTCCCTTCACAAACCCATCTCGAAGATTTCGGATTACAGTTAAACCGGACAACCGATAATACAGTCCCTATTCTCCCTTCATTACTCTATCATGGCCTACATGAAACGATCGACGTAAACGCCGACGAGGACCAGGAAATCACAGTTGATCTCCGGCGGATCACCAACAATATCCACGTAATCGTCCATTATGCCACCCCCACTCTACAACCCCGGATCAGTATAGAAGATAATAACGGTAATTATGATTATCAAGGAGAAACTCTATCCGGTCAACCGATAAGCTACCTCCCGGAATATTCCCAACCGTCGGATTCTCCGAATACCTGGATCGCCGATTTCAATGTCATGCAATTACAAACCGATAGTGACACCCGGCTAAAGATATACAGTCCCGAAAAGGAGCTTCAATACAATGAAAAACTGATCAGCGGATTACTTGCCGAGAATCCCGATATTGATTTTAATTCCGACCATGACTTCACTATAGAAATCACTTTCGACAGTTATTATGTACCCGTCAGTATCCGGATCAATGACTGGGAAATCATTATCGAGGAAGCTGTTTTACCCTTTTTCAGCCCGATAAAGTACATGCCTGAGCAACGGATGTCCGGCAGGGACCAACGGATGATCGAACTCCCCGATTTTTTGCAATCCGATCTTTTGCATTACCCTTTCGGAGCGTCTGTTGGGTAAAGAAGTAAAGGAATAAATCTCCGGTAGTTGTAATTGCCTGAAAGCATAATCCAGACAAGCCCGGGCACCTTCGGTAGCATATCCCCGTCCCCAGGAGTTTTCGCATAAGCGCCAACCGATCTCGATACAGGGACAAAAATCTGTTTCAAAATTCGTATGATGTAAACCGATATAACCGATAAATTTCCCGGATATTTTTACTTCTGCAGCAAATAATCCCCAACCGAATGTGTCGATTTCCCGTCGGATGCGTTCATAAAAATCCCGGCTTTCTGTGTCGGTCAGTGGTTTCAGAAAATATTCCATCACCTTGGGATCCCGATTCATTCGAGAAAAAACAACCGAATCCTCTTCTCTCCAATCCCGTAAAACCAATCGCTCTGTTTCTAAATAAATCATGTATTATAGGTTTACATTCGAATCGATAAAATTTCTCAAGTTATTCCAGTGAAATCCGCTCTAAATCATCCGGCACATAAACCCTGCCGGTAAACACCGAAGAGGCTTCACGGGTATATGCTTCCTTACGTTCAGCCAGAGTCTTATCTTCCGTATGATACAGGACTAAATGTTTTACCCCCAAAGCTTCGGCCAAACGACCGGCATCCAAAGCAGTACTGTGATGTTTTTCATAAGGTGAAAAAATTTCCCGGTCGCGATACAAACAAAAAGCTTCGGCCAGTAACCAGTCGGCCTGTTCGACATATTTCTTACAGACCTCATTATAAGGTTCGTCTCCCAGACAAACCAGCACTTGTCCATCGGGTAACAAAACCCGGAATCCGAACTGCTTCATCTTGGTAGAAAGAATATCGAAAAAACAGATTGGCAGTCCCAGGATTTCTTTCCGGGTACCGTCCTTTACCTCACCCCAAAAGATACGTTCATCTATATATTTCAAAATTTTCCCGGGAAGTGTCAAACGGCAAAAGGTTCTCAGTGCATCGATCACTTCATTATGCCCGTAAACGATAAAATTCCCTCTATATTTATCATTCGACATCAAAGTAGCTATTTTCCGGATAACCCAGATCGCTCCTAAGATATGGTCGGTATGGGCATGTGTTACAAACATCTCACGAATACCTGTAAAAGGAACTCCGGCTTGCTCCAGCTGCTTGAAAATGCCGTTTCCGCCTCCTGCATCCACTAAAAAATATTCTTCTCCTGAAGAGAGTACAAAACAGGTATTATAACAACGGGTCACCATGGCATTGCCTGTACCTAACATAATTAATTCCATACCGATCAGATTAAAATCAGGGATAAAAATACATTATTTTATTCCTTTTTCTGCCTTTCGACCGAAAAATCAGGTGGTCGAAGCAGCATTTTTCTTTCCTCCGATCATCAAGACGGCGATCGCAGAGCTGACAACCATAATAATTGCCGTAGTGTGCAGGATATTTCCTATTCCGACTAAAGGCGAAACGATTCCTCCCGCCAGGAAGCTGACGGCCCCGAATACCGCCGATGCAGCCCCGGCGTTCTGCCGTTCGGAGTCCAACGCCAAAGCTGTAGAAGTCGGCAAAACAAGGCCCCCGAAAATCAGATTCAAAAAAAGAGCCGTTTCAAAGTAAGCGATCGGCATTTCATACCACAAAGTCAGTCCGGTAAATACAGCCAACACAAACGAACCGATCACCCCGGTAACCATCCCCTGCCTAATATGCCGAAAACGGCCGGCAAGCATTGTTCCGATAATCAGTGCAATTGCATTTACAGCAAAACACAAGCTATATAACAGAGGGGATAACCGATAATGTTCCTGTAAAACAAAGGGAGAAGAAGAAATGTAAGCGAAAATCATTCCAAAAACGAAAGCTTGTATGAACACATAGCCCATAAACCGACGTTTTTTGAAAAGAGGCAGAAAAGTCCGGAAAGAAGAAAAAGCCGGTACATCGATCCGACGTTCAGGAGGTAAAGGCTCTTTCAGGCGCAAGCAAAGTAAAAGCAACAGAACTCCTAAAAACAGTAGAAAAACAAAAATACCCAACCAGTTGGTAAATTTCAACATAACTCCTCCCCCCACCGGAGCCAATATAGGCGCCAATCCGTTTACCGCCGAAATCATAGCAAAAGCCTTCGCCAATTCTTTACCACCATAACAATCGGTAGCCACCGAACGGGAAATCACAATACCACCGGCCCCTGCAATTCCCTGGAGAAAACGAAAAAAGATAAAAGCTCCGATACTCCAAGAGCAAATACAAGCGATGGTCGAAAAAATAAAAAGCCATAAGGAAAGCAGAAGTGGCAATTTTCGTCCGTATTTATCGCTCAAAGGGCCGACGATTATCTGTCCGAATCCCAATCCCAGCATAGCTGTCGTAATCCCCAATTGCACCATAGAAGCCGTTGTATCGAAATAAACGGTCATAGAAGGTAAGCCAGGTAAATACATATCTGTCACAAAAGGGCCGAAAGCAGCCAGAATACCTAATAAAACCAATAAAAATGTCTTTGAATTTTGCATATCTTCCTATTTAAAATCACGCTACAAAGTTCTATCGATTTCCTCATTCCCAAAAGTTTCATTTCCTATGCAATTGGTTTTATTTGAAAATAACTTTATCTTTACAACATGCTAAACAGGATTCATTCACCCCAGGACTGTCTTTCCTCTCTTTGGGACAAATCGTTTCTTCAGGAGAGAGGAATAGCTTCTTTTTTTTTGACTGAAAAAAATACGTTCGAAAATACTCCCTTATTCGACGGAATATTCCGTTATCTTTTAATTCAAAAAGGGACGGCACAAATCACGATTACCGGTTTGGAATACTTTTTAAAACCTTCCTGCCTGGTGGTTCTTGCCCCGGAATACTATTGTCAATTTACAGAGATCGGTTCTGATTTTCAAGGCAGTTTATTGTTAGTCGATAAATCTTATTTAGACACTTTACCCGCCTCCGACAAAATGTACCGGCACATCACGAAAGTCATGCTACAACAACGGCAGGTCAATCTTTTGAATCAGCAACAACATCGGGTTGTATCCGAAAGTATACATACCATTCAGGAAAAATTAAAACTGACCCATCACCACCTAAAACACGAAATCATACAAAATGCCCTGGTAACCTTTCTTCTGGAACTCAGCAACATTTGGATCGAAAATCATTGGAACTTGCTCGATGAACCCTATCAAATCAGATACGAATATATCCTGAAACATTTTTTCGACTCTCTGATGCAAAATTATCGCCGGGAACATTTAGTACCGTTCTATGCCGATCAACTGAATATCACCACACAATATCTTTCTTCGGTCATTAAAAGCCTGACCGGGCGTACGCCTAGTCAGTTTATTTTTGAAAGACTTTATTGTGAAGCCCGGGCTCTACTCGATCATCCCGATTTATCGATCAAAGAAATAGCCGAACTATTACACTTTTCCGATCAATCCGCTTTCGGTAAGTTTTTCAAAAAACGATACGGACAATCCCCTGTCGATTACCGGAAAAGACACCCTATTTAAAAAGCCAATCTTCTCCAGACAATCGGTTATACAACTTTTTCCTCACGTTCATTCATAATCTGCGGCATATTAGCCAACGCCCAACCGACCAGGCCTTCCAGATAAGGAATCAAACTAAGCCCCCGGGGAGTCAGGCTATACTCCACCCGGGGAGGAATTTCAGGATAGGCTTTACGCCCGATTAAACCGTCGGCCTCCAAAGTACGCAAAGTCACCGAGAGCATACGTTGGGATATATCGCCGATACTTTTCTGTAAATCATTGAAGCGCATTACTTCATTTGCATCCAGCGTAATCAATATTAACATCGCCCATTTACTACTCAACCGGCTCAGTATATCACGGATCGGACAATTCTCGGTATGATGAAAATTTTTCATTTTTTTAACTTTTTACAATCAGCTGTTTTTCAATATTAGTTACATCGAGGTAATTTACTAATCTTCAAGTGCGTTCTTGCATGTTCAAAAAACACCGCTTACCTTTACATCACAAAAGTAATAAACTTACTAAAAATAACTATTGTCTCATTTATAAATTATACGACTATGTCAAAAAAAGTAGCAGTATTAGCAGTAAATCCGGTTAACGGATCAGGATTATTCCAATACCTCGAAACCTTCTTTGAAAAAGGAATCTCTTACAAAGTATTTGCAGTTTCCGATACGAAAACCATCAGGACCAATTCAGGTATCCCCCTGGAAGCAGACGATATCATAGCCCATCTGTCCGGTCATTCCGACGAATTCGATGCTTTGGTATTTTCATGTGGTGATGCAGTACCTGTATTCCAGAACAATGCGACCCAACCTTACAATGTCGATCTATTAAAAGTCATTCAGGAATTCGCCACTAAAAAGAAAATAATGGCCGGACATTGTGCTGCAGGTTTAATTTTTGAAATTGCAGGTATCACAGAAGGGAAACGCCTGGCCATTCATCCTCTGGCCAAAGCCGCTATTCAAAAAGGCATCGCAACCGACGAACCTGCTGTGATCGACGATAATTTCTACACGGCTCAATGCGAGCATACCCTCCCGGTATTAATGCCCCGCTTGGTAGAAGCATTAGCATAACAGGCTTCCGGCAGACGTTTTTATCGTTTAGCATTCCTCTGCCATTGCCGGAAGGGAATTAGTTTATAAAGTTCGTAAAGAACTTTATAAACTTTATAAACTAGAGAAAGTACGGTATACCAACACCCTGGCATCTTCTTCCAGAATAACGGTAAACTCCTTGCCGGTAGCTTCGTTCAATGTCGCTTCCCACCAATACAGGAGACGCCTTTTTTCTATCGGATAACGAAGTCCGGATACAGAAATCCTACCATTAGGATACAATGAAAACAAGGAAACCTGTTGTCCCGGTTCACTATCCAAAGTAGTCGTCCGGTATAAGGGTGTAAACCATCCGAAATCGGAAACCATTTCTACCCGTTCGAATTCAGTCACATACTGGGCCAGCAAAGAAATATTACCCAAGGTATGATCTTCACGCCTACCGGTAGCCCCCAGAATCAATACTTCCCGGAAGCCTAAAGTTTTGACATAATTCACAGCCTTGGTCAAGTCGTTCGTCTCCTGATCTTTCACCCGGTGAATCCGATCGGAATAACGGTTTCGAACCGGTTCCGGCAAACTATCCAAATCACCGACAACCGCATCCGGTAGCCGGCCATTCTCCAATCCGATCACAGCCCCATCACAGGCAACAACAAATTCAGCCTGCCTCAATAGTTCCAATGCCTGTTGCCCTGTCGGAAATAAACCGTTTGCAACAACCACACATTTATATCTTTTGATCATACCACTTTCCTTTCTTTTTCCAATTGATCCATCCTACAATCGCTAATACGCCATAACATACAAATAAAAAGCAGGTCGGATACAAAGCCCGCTGATAATACAACAATGCCGACACCCCGTCGATCACCACCCAAAACCACCAGTGTTCCAATATTCTCCGGGCCAGCATCCACGTTGCCGTAATACTCAAAGCTGTGGTAAAAGCATCTCCGGCCGATACGGGCGAATCGGTATAATCCGACAAAATGAAATACAACGTACCGTACAAAAAAACAGTTACGACAGTAATGCCCCATATCAGCCTGATATTCAAACGACGGTACAATATCAGCACTTCAGTGCCTTCCTGTACAGCCTTTCCCTTATGCCATTGCCAGAAACCGTATATACTGATGCAGACATAATAAATATTCAGGCTCATGTCGGCATAGAATTTAGAGAAGAAAAAAACAAAGATATAGACAAACGAAGTAACAAACCCGACAATCCACATTGCCCGATGCTGAACGATCTCCAAACCGAGATAAAGCAAACCCGTCAATACACCGAAATATTCCAGTCCTTGTTCCATGCGTTTTCCTTAAATATACAACTGCAAAAGTAAGTTTATTTCGTTACTTATTCGTCTCCGGTGACCGGAATTGTCGACCCGGTCACTTCCACCGGTCAGTGAAGGAAAGCCTTAACGGACCGGTCCAGGCGAACCGGTCTGACGATATAAAAACCGGAATCGGAATAGAAAGAAAAAATAAACCTAGAATCAAATCGGCCTATAAAGTCTATAAAGTTCATAAAATGCATCGACCGGCGTTCTTTCCCGATCATTTAAAATCACCGAACAAATGTCTCAAAGCTATCAGCGGGTGATAAAATAACATTCTCGGACCGGCATAGCGCATCACCTGCCGCATTTTCTGCCGCATACCGGGTTTATAGCAATGTATTTTACAATGTTTACACGAAGTTTTACGTTCTCCAAACGGACAATGCTCCAAACGGGCATGCGCATACTCCAACAAAACCCGGCACTCCTCGCACAAACAATCGTTCCCTTCCTGCTTCCGGCAATACAAACGGACCATCATCCCGACCACTCTTTTTTCTCTTTCAATCCGGGACATATCCATCTACAAATTTCCGATATTGTTTTTCAACTTCCTGCAAGAGCTTTAAAGGACATTTCGATCGTTTATCAAAAAACGAAACCGTTACCGTCAACCCTTCCTTTTTTTTCACCTTGCTCCAATTACCTATAATCTGTCCGTCATATAAAATCACCGGATAAAACGTCCCCCACCTGTTAAAAGCTTTCGAATGGTGCTTTTCCGGAATAACGGGAGTCCGGTCTTTATAGCTCACCAAATACTCATCGAAAGGAGGAAGCAATTGGATCAGATCTCTATTTTCCGTTTTCCGACAAGCTGCAAACACCCAAAACGCCTGTCCTTCAAAATGTTCTTCAACTAGAAGTTCTTTAATCGAACCGATCGCCTGTTGGGCTTCTGTCACCGTCAGTCCCGACCACCAGACGAAATCTTTTAGAGTAGCAGGAGAATGACTACGAAAATAATTGACAGCCAGACGCGCCAAAGCTTCTTCCCTGGGCAAGGAGGAGGCAGTGGCCACCTGTTCATCCAGCAAAGCATAACCGGGCTTTCCATTCTTATCCGCACCGCTACATACAATCCCTTCCATTTCGGCCCGGAGCACATAACGTCTTACCCGATCGCCGGTAACAGGGACTCCGGCATGCCCCAACTCCATTTCTATCTCTTCACGCGTGAGGCAGTTTCCTCCGGACAGCATCTTACCGATCAAATCATTACACTGAGTATATTGATTTTCTGAAATGTCCAGTCCACTGGCTTTCACCCAGGAATCGATCACCTTTTTGAGCCGGGAAGAAGTGAGTTGCAACATCCAGCGTAAATCTTTTCCGGCAACATAATGCCAGGTAGGACGCATAATGTGAGTCCGCACAATTTCCCCTTTCGCCAGGGCCTCATTTACTTGCGCAATCGTAGCCGACTTCAAACGCAGCCCGACAGCCCATTTCGACATGGTATAATCTTGTGCCTGCATGGCTCCCATCCAACCGACCAAATCGGCAGGATGCCCGAATTCAGGTTCTGCCAACTGATGGCATGCCATCCGAATATCTGTCAATGTACCCATTTTATCCGATCTTTACCGCCGCAAGTTGGCAAAATTGTCTGAGAATAATGCATATTCAAATCATAATTTTCCAGCAAATTTACCGAAGTCATCACTGAAATCACTATTTTTAAAACAAAAGATTTTCGTAAAAATGCCAGGCCGATCATGCTACGCTGTGGACCGATGACATATTCGTAGGTTTATTTTTTCTTTCTATTCCGGTTCCGGGTTTTGTGCCGTCAGACCGGTTCGCCTGGAACGGTCCTGCTCCCATGGTCTTCCGGCATAAACCCTGCATCTCACGTTAACACGACCTGGCAAAGGAAAAATTAGAAAAATTTTATAGAATAAAATACCGGCTCACCTCTATCGGATTATGGATAGTTGGGTTACTTTACCGGAAAATCTTTTTTCGCTGAAATTTATGGTTTTCAGGTCCGGTTTAGCTTGCCAGGCAGTGATAACGGGAGTCGAAGATGTTCGTGTTCGGGGACCATTGGAGCTCCGGCGAGTGTCGTCTTGCTTTTTCTGAACGCCCGACCGGTGGTGTCTGACGGAAACGTAACGTAAAGTTTTTTGCGGAGTGAGGAGTTCCTCCGGTCAGTGATAGAAAAAGCCAGATGACCGACAGAAGCGACCGCGTCCCCCAACACGAATACCGAAGACGAACAAGGACCGGAATAATTCTACATAAAAAATAACCGAGAAGTTATCATTTGGTAATTTTTTACCCTATAGTTTGCCTTACCTTTGCGACGAAATTCAAAAAAAGAGGAATATGAGAGACAGTATTGATTTCGGAAGCATGAACATTTCGACCTTGTTCAGAAAATTATTGATTCCGACAGTTTTAGGAATGATATTTTCAGCAGTATTTGTAATCACCGACGGTATCTTTGTCGGGAAAGGAATCGGTAGTGATGCTTTAGCAGCCGTTAACATCACTGCCCCTTTGTTTATGATCACGACGGGTATCGGCCTGATGTTCGGTATGGGCGCATCTGTAGTCGCTTCTATTCACTTATCCCAGGGGAAAGTAAAAGTAGCGAATATCAATATCACCCAGGCAATCGGATTCGCTTCTTTACTCATTCTGATTCTGTCCGCCCTGTGTTGTCTGTTTTTAGAACCTTTGGCCCACTTGCTGGGAAGTTCGGAACGCCTATTGCCCGGCGTTATGGAATATATGATCTGGTATATTCCTTTTCTGGTATTCTATCTAATCCTGAATGCAGGGATGTTCTTCATCCGTTTAGACGGTTCCCCCAATTATGCCATGATGTGTAATGCTATAGCAGCAGTAACCAACATCCTCCTCGATTATATTTTCATCTTCCGTTTCGGCTGGGGACTGATGGGGGCAGCCTTTGCAACCAGTCTCGGGACAACGATCGGGGGACTGATGACAGTTGGTTATCTGCTGCGCCGGTCACATACTTTACATCTGCAACGAATCAAATTAAGCCGGAAAAGTATGCAACTTACCGCCCGGAATATCGGTTATATGGTTAAGCTCGGTTCATCGGCCTTTGTCACCGAACTATCCATCGCCTTTATGATGTTTCTGGGAAATTACGTATTCATCAGTCATTTAGGAGAAGACGGAGTAGCAGCATTCAGTATCGCTTGTTATTTTTTCCCGATTATTTTTATGATATACGACGCAATCGTGTTATCGGGTCAGCCGATCCTCAGTTATAATTTCGGTCTCCGGGATACATCACGGATCAAACAAACCCTCCGTTTGATGTACAGAACAGCACTCCTCTGCGGAATAAGTTTTTTCACCCTCACCGCCCTTTTCCGCCACCAGATTGTCGCTCTGTTTATCGGACCGGAATATGCAGCTTATCAGATTGCAGTGAAAGGTTTGCCTTACTTTGCCTTCGGCTTTATATTTTTCGCCGTCAATATGATTGGAATCGGTTATTATCAAAGTATCGAACGGGCACATCGGGCTACCGTCATCACCCTGCTACGCGGGATACTATTTATGCTGGTGGGCTTCCTGGTGCTTCCTATATTACTCGATGTAAAAGGAATATGGCTGGCCGTCCCTCTGGCAGAAGTACTCACCCTTCTCCTGATCGGCAGCCTTTATCTGCACGAAAAGCAGAAACAGAAGTCTTAAATTTACCGAAATCGGCTTTACTCCTGTGGAGAACTTTCGGTCTTGTCCGCCGCCCTTACGACTACCTTAATCTAAAATTAAGCACTATCTTTGCAGGGCAAAAAGAACAGATCAACTATGGAAGTCTTTATCGAGAAATTCTGCCGAAGGTATAACCTTTCAGAAACGGATGTAAAAGCATTGACAGAACAAATGCAGGAAGTACGTTTTAGAAAAAAAGAAGCTATTGTCATTGAAGGAGAACGCAATAGCAATTTATACCTGATCAAAGAAGGAATCTGGAGAGGACATTATCTGAAAGACGGAACCGATACGACTATCTGGTTTGCTTCTGTCGGTGAAATAGCCTTTTCGATCTGGGGATATGCCGACAATTCGATCTCCCAAATCTCTATAGAAGCCTGTAATGACAGTATCGCATACAGTATTCCGCGCCATCTTTTAACCAAGTTATTCGATTCATCCCTTGGATTAGCCAACCTCGGGCGCCGTCTGATGGAGCAACAATTGCTTACCACTGAAAACTGGTTACTCAGTAATGACAGTCCGCGTGCTAAAGAACGCTACCTGACTTTAATCCGGGAAACCCCGGAATTATTGCAACATGTCCCGCAAAAACACATCGCTTCTTATCTGTGGATCACCCCGCAGTCACTGAGCCGGATTCGGGCAAAAATAAAGCTATAGAGCAGGAATTTCGTGTTTAGAAACTTTTAGTTGTTAAGACTTCCCAAACTGCTCACCTCACTTATCCCCGTCAATCGATCTTATGCCGTACGACAGTGATTTTCCGCTTTTCGATCCGGAGATATCCTTCATCGGCCAATTCCGACAATACCCGGGCTAAGGAGGGACGTGCCACTCCCAGGATATCGGCGATCTCTTGTCGACTACGCGGATTTTCATGTTCGCGAAGATAAGCCAGCAAGCGGGTTTTCAAATCCTGCAAGGCAAAAGCATTCAACTTACGGCTCAAAAAAATACTCCGGTCGGAAATGATCCGCAGAAAATTATGCATCACTATCTTTTCCCGATGCATCAGGTCTACAAAATCAGTCCGGTTCAAAACCAGCACTTCACAATTTGTTAAAGTGGTAATATTTACCGGGAAACGGTTGTCTGTAGCAAAAATAAAAGCCGGAGCCAACAAACGGGGAGCTTCGATCTCCTCTATCGTCACCTGTTTCCCCTCTTCATTCACCATATTAGTCCGTACCCGGCCACTATACAACAAATACAACGACTGACAAACCGTCCCCTGTAAAGCAATAAAATCACCGATACCAAACTCACGCAAAGCATTCGGAGTACGACCGATAAAATTTTCCAGGAACCTTTCTGAAAGCCCTCTGAAAACCGGAGCCTCTGCCAATTTCTTATAATCCATCATCCGTCTTGTTTATTATTTATTATCCTTCTCCCTGCAAACACCTTTTCCCTCAATAACCCAACAACTTCATAACTCTATAACTCAGTAACTCAACAACTCAGCAACTCTACAACTCAACAACTCAGCAACTCAACAACTCAGCAACTCAACAACTCTCCTCCCCAAATATAGCACAATTCCCCTCCATATTTTTTTCCATTGTAACATTTGTGACAATTCTTCTGTAATAAGATTCCGATTTTTGTCATTACATTAAAACAGACAAATATGAAACGCACGATAATTAAAATCGACGACTCCCGGTGTAATGGTTGCGGTCTTTGTGTAAAAGGTTGTCACGAAGGGGCTCTGCAACTGATCGAGGGCAAAGCCGTTCTAGTGAGCGAACTCTATTGCGACGGTTTGGGGGCCTGTTTAGGAGAATGCCCGCAGCAAGCGATAGAACTGGAAGAGAGAGAAGCCGAAGCTTATGACGAACGTAAAGTGATGCAACGCCTGCTCCCCAAAGGAGAAAAAGTGATCTCCGCTCATCTCCGTCATCTGGCAACTCAGGGACAGCAGGATTATCTCCAACAAGCCATCGACGTATTGGAGGAATCACAAAAACAAGCCATCGGTATCCCGGCATCGGCGCAAAACCAAACGGATACCTTCACCTCACCGGTATCGATGCCCAGCGAATTACAACAGTGGCCCGTTCAGTTACATTTACTGTCTCCGACCGCTCCCTGGCTGAAGAAGGCGAATCTATTGGTTGCTGCGGATTGTACAGCCTATTCTGCCGGGGATTTTCATACCAACTGGCTTCGTGGGAAACGCCTGGCTATCGCGTGTCCGAAACTGGATCATGGACAAGAAATATATCTCGAAAAATTGATTACGATGATCGATGAAGGAGGAATAGACACCCTGACCGTTATGATCATGGAAGTGCCTTGTTGCAGTGGGTTATTGCACCTTTGCCAGAAAGCCCGTCAAAAAGCAAAACGCAACATTCCTTTAAAGATGGTCAAAATCAGCCTACAGGGCGAAATTTTAGAAGAAATATGGCTATAAGATTACTTTTTACGTATAAAGTAAAAGGTATACAAATCAATAAAATGTTATGAAAGAATCGATGTTTTGTTTTCAATGTCAGGAGACAGCCAAAGGGACAGGCTGTACAGTCCGCGGAGTATGCGGTAAAAACAGTACAACTTCGGCTCGCATGGATTTGCTGCTCTTTGTAATCAGAGGAATTTCTATTGCAGCCCACACCTTACGTACGCACCGGATATTACCCGATCCACAAGTCAATGCTTTTGTCATCGACGCCCTCTTTTCGACTATTACCAATGCTAATTTCGACGAAAAAAGCATCACCGAGCGGATCAATCGGGGGTTCAATCTTCGCAACCGTCTGGTTGCTCAGGCATCGTCAGCCGGTATCACCTTTCCTTCGGCCGACGAATTGACCAGGAACGGAGCCCCGGAAGCTTATGATGATAAAGCGGCTGAAGTGGGGGTATTACGCGAACCGAACGAAGATCTGCGTTCACTGAAAGAATTAATTGTATATGGACTCAAAGGAATGGCGGCTTATACCGGGCATGCTATGCGCCTGGGATACGATAATCCGGCTCTTCACGAATTTATACAACGTACCTTGTCCGATATCGCTATCGGTAACCTGTCGGTCGGAGAACTCACCGCCCGTGTCCTGCAAACCGGGACATTCGGCGTACAGGCCATGGCCCTACTCGACCAGGCCAATACCGGAAGTTACGGTAATCCTGAAATCACCGAAGTCAATCTGGGCGTCCGTTCTAATCCCGGAATCCTGATCAGTGGACACGATTTGAAAGATATGGAAGAGTTGTTACGGCAAACCGAGGGAACCGGAATCGACGTGTATACCCACAGTGAAATGTTACCTGCCCACTACTATCCGGCATTCAAAAAATACAAACATTTCGCCGGTAATTATGGAAATGCCTGGTGGAAACAACGGGAGGAATTCGAAACTTTTAACGGACCGATCCTTTTCACGACCAATTGTATCGTACCCCCATTACCGGCAGCCACCTACACAGCCCGGATGTACACGACCAATTCAGCCGGATATCCCGGATGTAAACACATCGTAACAGATGCGGACGGGAAAAAGGATTTTTCGGAAATCATCGAAAAAGCAAAAACCTGTAAACCTCCGGTAGAAATTGAAAAAGGAACCATTGTCGGTGGCTTTGCCCATCACCAGGTCATTCAACTGGCAGACAAGGTGGTCGAAGCTGTAAAAAGCGGAGCTATCCGTCAGTTTGTAGTCATGGCCGGATGTGACGGACGCATGAAAATACGGGAATATTATACCGAATTTGCCAAATCTCTCCCCTCCGATACAGTGATACTCACAGCTGGCTGTGCCAAATACCGTTACAACAAACTGGGTTTGGGAAACATCGGAAACATTCCCCGTGTCTTGGATGCCGGACAATGTAACGATAGTTATTCACTGGTACGCATAGCCCTGAAACTGCAAGAAGTATTCGGACTGAAAGATATCAATGAACTCCCTATTGTTTACAATATCGCCTGGTATGAACAAAAAGCCGTTATCGTACTACTGGCTTTACTGTCATTAGGTATCAAAAATATCCATCTGGGACCGACCATGCCCGCTTTCCTTTCACCGAATGTCGCCAAAGTCCTTACGGAAAAATTCGGTTTGAGCGGCAAAATTTAAAGCGCCGGAAAATGAAAGAGTAACAGCGGACAAAGCGATAAAAATCAAATTCAGATCGCTTTATCCGCTGTTACTGTCATCATCTAATACAAAAGGCTGTCACGGAGAAACTCCGGTTTTCTTTTCTGCGTACAACCGGAAAATAAAAATTTATATCATGACAGCAAATCGAAAAAAAGCACCCGAATATCTGAAAGACGATCATCTTAGTGTCGGTACAAAAGAATATCTCAAAGTATTGAATTCAGGTGACAAGCCGGTGGAATCGCTCTCTGTTCCGGAAGCCAGAAAGGTGTTGGTAACAGCACAAGCCAGCGTAAAAACAGACCTTTCCGGCATTGAAGAATCGGAAAAAACAATCACAGTGGACGATCACATGCTCCGTCTGAATATCCTCCGTCCTCAAGGTTCTAAGGAAAAGTTACCGGTATTCATCTTCATCCACGGTGGAGGCTGGGTATTAGGAGATTACCCCACCCACAAACGTCTGGCCCGTGATCTGGTAGTCGAGTCCGGTTACGCCTGTGTGTTCGTCAATTACACGCCTTCGCCCGAAGCCAAATTTCCACAAGCGATCGATGAAATATATGCAGCGACCTGCTGGGTGGCCGAGCATGGGGATGAAATTCATGTAGACGGTCACCGCCTCGGTATCGTCGGCAACAGCGTCGGGGGCAATATGACTATCGTCACCAGTATGCTGGCCAAAGAGCAAAAAGGGCCTGAAATCAAGGTACAAATCCTGATGTGGCCGGTAACGGACGCGAATTTCGACTGGGAATCCTATGATCTCTACGGAGAGCAACGTTTCCTAACCATTCCCTTGATGCAATGGATGTTCGACCAATATCTTACCGAGCAAGACGACCGCCTGAATCCTCATCTTTCTCCTGTACAAGCCTCTACCGAAGAGTTACAAGGTCTTCCTCCCACCTTGATCGAAGTTGCAGAAAACGATATCCTTCGAGACCAGGGAGAAGCCCTGGGCCGTCGTCTCGACGAAGCAGGTGTTGATGTCACCACCATCCGTTTCAACGGCGTGATCCACGATTGGGGGATGCTCAACGGATTCGCCACTTTACCTCCTACCCGTTCCCTGATCCTTTTTTCAGCTGCTATGCTCAAGAGATACCTGGAATAGCTCCCTCCCCCCACAAGCCATGCCTTTAGGCTTGTGGGGATCAGTGTCCCTCGCAGGGCCCGACCGGTCAGCGATCTGTAAACCCAACCACCCAAGTTGACACAACCGCTTATCGATCCTTTAGGGGTAAACTCACTTCTTACCTCACCGGCGTATAGTCGATAACCGATTCCTCTTCGGTCGCTTCCAGTTTAAATATGACAGGACGCAAACCGTCATTACAACTACATATAGCTACCCCGGGTTTTCTGATCCAGTCGCCATAATAAAACAATGTTTTACCCGCTCCATGCGAAAGCGCAAAAACATATTGGTAGATCGCTTTCCAGGCCTCATCGCAAAAGCCCTCGGGTTTAGCATAGTCGGCATAAAATACCTGCCCGGCTTTTAACATCGGACAAGCCTTCAAACCTTCTGCTCCGTACTCTTTTACCAACTCTTCGTCCAAAGTGGTTTTCAACACCGTTATCTTTACTTTTTTCATCGTATTCCGATTTCAAATTATTAAACCATCTTATATTCAATAACGTACCGTACGACGAGGTGAACCGCTCCAGGAACATCCCAAACAATAAATCACAGTCAGGTCGAACCCTTCGAGACTCTCCCCCTCCTTGGCGGCAATAACCTCAAACTCAACTGTCACAAACACCAAACGCCGTTCTTTTTTCTCGTTCAACACATAGAAATTCGGTATTTTACATTGCGGACACAAACGTCTTTTCATATAACTATCCTTTTTATTTTCTCACTCTATATCAATTATAAAAGCCCGGTCCCTGCCAGCTTCCGTAAAAACGGATTGCGAAGACAAGCGACAAACTGCTCGTAAGTATATACCGGCCGGAGGATGACTGGCTCTCCGGCAGGTGCAGTCGCTGAAAGCAGATCCGACATCCGGTGAAATAATTCCCAACGCAGATGAGAAAGCAAAGAATCCTCGATCCAATAAGAAAAAAGGGTATTCGGACTATTTTTTTCCAAAGCTTTCATTTGCTTGTAAAGAGGATATCCGTCGGATACATCGTGCCATAAATCCACAAAAGCATGGTCGTAATAGCCGTCGGACATGCAATTCGTCGCAAACTCAAAAGCATCTTGCCGAACGATATCGATCTTCTCCTTTTTAGGAAATTGAGGAAGGATATGCTCCCGGAACAGAGCGATGACATTTTCGTCCCTTTCGACAATAGTCAGCGTTTTCACTTCCGGTTTTTCAGAAACCATAAAAGCATAATACCCCATTCCGAGTCCGAAAGCAACAACCCGCCCCGCTGCCCTGGCTATGGGTTGCCGCATGGTTTCTATTTCATTCGGTTTAATAGCCATCCACTCCTGCCCGTCCTCCATGACTGCCGGGAATGAAAATTCCGTATCGAAAAATCCGATCTGTGGAATTTCTTTCAACTCTTCATCGGTCCGGATATCATCACAAACAAACGCTTCATAGGGTTTATATTTTTCAATGGTCAGCTTCCAATTTCCAAAATGAGCTTCAGGAATCCGAATTTGCCGGTAATAAGGATTCATCCGATATTCCTGCGGATCGAGCCGGCGGATACCGGACCTCAGATAAGCTGTCGACAGATAACGATCCCGGGGATTATTTTCCACATCCAGTCCACAAGCAGCGACCAACAAGCTGGTATAGGCTTCTGCTAACGTAATTTCACACTCACCGGTGATCCCCTCTATCAGTTCTTTCGTGATAAAATCAGGACATACCGTAAGATATCTGCTCATTAATCCCAGCACCTCATTATTCATCTCCAAAACCTCACCCAGATTTTTTACTTTCCGGCGGTCGATCGGACTTAAATCGATATTCATTTTCTCCTATTCTAAAAATTCAATCTTCACTCCTCAGAAGTCTTCTTTCCTACTCTCACCACCACTTTTCCAACTTCCATCAACTTTTGTGCCTCCGGTATTTCTTCAAAGGAAAATGTTTTGTAAATATACACTTTTAATATCTCTCCGACAGGATTAACAAAGCATATACGAATCTCCCGCTAATCAAGTTAGCGCCTAATGTCATTGAAAAAACTTTCTTTGTATAAAAAATAATCACTATCTTTGCCACGAAAATACCACCGCAGTCAAATTGTTTGTCCGGATACCGCCGGATATCCGGACTGCCAGTTACCGTTAAATTTATTTATCACTGTTTGAAGTGAAACCAAGATCCGTAATGGGTCCGGTTTATATCGTTCTTTGACATATCCTCATCTATCAGCCCGTAAATAGATTTATCGACAAAAAGTAAAAACCATCGATTAAAAAATCTTAAAATTATGACATCCGAAATATTATTTCAAGAAAATACCGAAATCGACTCAATACAACAAATGATCACAACAATCCATAACCATATCGCCGAATACCGATCCAACCTCTCCCGAAGGCCCAACGTCTATCGCCCTAAAATAGCCGAATTACAAGCTAATCTGGCTCAAATTTACTGGTATGATTATAAAGATTACCATTCAGCTGAAAAGTTATTTCTTCAGGCATTGGAGAACTACGAAAAATATTCAGGGCGCAGAATCATCATACAGAGTCATAAATTGAAGATTATGGACTTTTTAGTAAACCTATACAACCGTTCGAATCGTTTGGAACTTTCCGAACAAATATTACTGCGAATGTTGGAAATACAAAAGAGACTGGCAGAAAACTATTGGTGGATTTACCTCGAAGATGTAGCAATAACCCAATGGCGGTTAGGCAATCTATATGTCGACATGCGACGCTTCAATTCGGCGGAACGGCTGTATTCGGCCAGTCTGGATACCCGATCCGAATTCGACCGGGAAGATATATACCGGTATCGTCCTGCAACGGCACAATGCCAGCGAAGCCTGGGAAAACTTTATGAAGTACATTTAAAAAACTATCCGAAAGCAGAGCAATGTTACCGCAAATCGATCGAAATATTACAAGAACTCTGTGAAAACGAATATGAACGCTGCAATTTCATCCGTTCATTACAACATTCCCAACTTCTTCTGGCCCATCTGCATAGCGATACCTCCAGCGAACAGGATCGTCCGGCAAACTAAAATTCCGCATTTTACGATGCCGGCAAAAGCTACGATCGAATAAGTGTAATCTATCGCCCCTCCAATTTCCAGTGTAGTGACCGTTTATCCGTCATTACCGTTTTATCTGCTCAAATCCTTAACAATCCCTGGCAAAGGGCTATTTCCTTCGGGTCACCCGTATGTTTACCTTCCACATCGGAAAGCTTTACGACAGGCCAAAATTCTTTTCCTCCCTGAGGTTTACACTCGAACATTTTGATTACCATGTTCAGCGGTTTTACTCCGACATCATTAGACAAGAAAGTACCGATCCCATAAACATCATGTAATCGTCCGTTCACAAAGGAGCGAATATTTTCTACCCCTTCCAGATCGAGAGCATCGCTATAGACCACGGTCTTTGTCCGCGGATCGATCCGTTTCTCCCGGTAATGTTTCAAAGCTTTCTCGGTAAATACATAAGGATCACCGCTATCCCAACGCAACCCGTCGAATAGCTTAGCATATTGCGTATCGAAACTGCTGAAAAAGTTATCGGTTGTATAGGTATCCGTCAAGGCTATCCCCAAATGCCCGTCATACACATCCACCCAATTAGCCAAAGCCAGAGCATTGGCAGACCGATAGCCATAATGTGCCCCATGGTACATAAACCATTCGTGGGGATGAGTTCCCATAGGAGTAAGGTTATACTTCATCGCCAGGCATACATTACTGGACCCTTTCAAGTATTTGCCGGAATACTCCTTCAATATTCCGATCACCCGATCCTGTACCTCGAATGAAAAGCGGCGCCGTGTGCCGAATTCCGATATTTCTGCACCGATCTCTGCAAAACGACGGGCTTTATGGATCGCTTTTTCTTCCACCTGCCGGGCAAACTGGCCGGTCATCTGAAAATAAAGTTCCGATATCATCGCCATTAAAGGGACCTCCCAGAGTACCGTACGATACCATAATCCACGGATCTCGAGTTCCAGGCTACCCCCATTTTGCAGAATCCTTACTTCTGAAGGATCGAAACGATATCCTTTCAAGAGATCGAAAAATACAGAATCGAAATAATAACATTTTCGCCGCATAAACCGTTCGGCCTCGTCGGTCAAAGTCAATCCGCGCATCTCTTCCACTTCTGCCTGTAAAGCTTCGGCAAATCCTGACGGGAAATCGGTTTCTCCCCGGTTGACAAAACGATATACGACTTCGGCATCCGGAAATTTCTTCTGAATGGCATTCATCGTTGTAAATTTGTAGAGATCGTTATCTGTAAAATCTTTGATTATCATATGCCTTCGATTAAAAATTCGACCTCAGCGCCGTTGTCGTTGTAAAACGGGCACCTAAAGGCTCAGGCCAGATCGTATGTACATAATGCCTTTAAATAGTCCGGCACCACTTGTCCGTCGACCTTAGGCTTCCATACCCCCAGCTTCCGCCTGAATCCGGGTAATCTTCATTATTCCCATTTTAAATAAAAACCCTTTTCCGTAAAATACCGATATTTTACCCGATCAAAGCGATAATACCTGACCTTCCTACCGTTCTTCGCCCGATTTTCCTGTTCTGCATCGACCAATAATCCGGTCCCTACCATCTTTCTACGAAAATTATCCCGGTCGAGTGTACACTGTAAAACCGATTCGTATAAATGCCGAAGATCGGCCATCTTAAATTCAGGGGGCAACAGATCGATCCCGATCGGCCGATACCGGGCTTTTAACTTTAATCGGTCGGCAGCCATTTGCAGAATTCGTCGATGATCGAATGCCAGGGGCGGTATTCCGGACAAAGGAAACCATTGGGCCCTATCGGCATCGTCCCCTGCCTTCACTTTACAATCCTCCCATCTGACCAAAGCATAATAAGCGATACTGACAACGCGATAACGAGGATCACGATCGACATCCGAAAAAGCATATAATTGTTCGAAATTCACTACTTTCAATCCGGTTTCTTCTTCCAACTCCCTGCGGGCACAGGTTTCTGCATCTTCATCCATATCCATAAAACCTCCCGGCAAAGCCCATTTCCCTTTAAACGGTTCGTTCCCTCTCCGGATCAATAATACCCTCAACTCCCCCTCGCCGAATCCAAAGATAACCTGATCGGTCGTCAACGCGGGACGGGGATATTTATAACAATACTGGTTTTCCATCATGCATCTGCCTTTTATATCACAAATGAAAGAAATAAAAACAACAACACAAAACCAGTCCTAAGGTTCAACAAAAAAATGTTTCCAGCTAACCTATAAGTTTTCTTTCTGAGTTTACCAGGACTCAACTCAGTGCCCGGCCGGGATACAAAGGTAAGAAGCCCGAATAGCCGATAAGATTGTATTCAAAAGTATAATACAGCGCTCCAGGAACGGGAGCGATTGTGTGGGGGCTCCACACAATCGCCACATTTCCGTGATCTATAACGAACCGATCCGTTTATTCAAAGCATTTTCAAAATTTTTCAGTATAGGATCAACCGGATTAAAAAGCTGACGGAATATATGTAATCCTTCTTCACACTGAGCTTTATTTCCTTTTGCACACAACATCGCATTTAATTGCATCGTCAATCCCCAACGGTCCGAAGCAGGAAGGGACATAAATTGTTTTTTAAAAATAGAAAGTACTTTATCCATTTTATCCATCCGAAATGCATCGTAATAATCCAATATGGACAACAAATAACTTTTCCGTTCCGGCCGAACAATTTTGATATCCTTCCTCAGAGTCTTAAAACGTCCGGCATCATATTCTTTCTCATCAAATACAAGACTATTGACAGTATTGAATACCGGAACGTAAAGTACTTTCTGAATCCATGCTTCCAGTTCCTCCGGAGCAATATAGGCAGTAAATAATTCCCGGTGTTTTGCGACAAAATGGAATGTATACGACGAAGGATCCGACAGGTAACGCCGAATCAGCTGCCAGTCCTCTTCGTTAACCGTCTCTCCATTTTTCCGGCAAAGCTCATCCAATACGGCCGGAATTTTATCAAACCGATATCCCCCCCCCAAAGTCGTAATATACCGGCGAAGGAAATCAGCCTCCCGGTCACCTGTTTCATAACGTTTCTGCATCCCTGCAATCGAATTTTCCGGATCCATTCCTTCCCGGATCAGCCGGATAAATTCACCGGCATCATGTCCGCCAACGACCCGGTGTACCTCGTTCCCTGCTGCATCCAGCAATAAATAAGTTGGAAATACCTGCATCCCATAACGCTTCAATAACTCCCGTCCCTCGCCCTTTTCCATATCAAATTTAACATTGATAAAATGCTCGTTAAAGAAGTGCCCCACTTCCGGATCGGTGAAGACAGTAGTATTCATCATTTTACAAGGAGCACACCACGAAGTATAACCATCCAAAAAGATCAGTTTACCCGTCGCTTCAGCCTCTTGTAAAGCATCCTGAAAACTACCGGTCCTGAATTGAATTCCTTTGCCGGCAGCCAATAACTTTTCCAACTGTTGCGTAATCTCTTCCCGGCGCAACTCCTTCGCCTTGATCAAACCGTCTTTACCAATGATAAAACAATTAGGCACTCCGGCAATATTATATGCCTTAGCCACCGGACTCTTCCAGGCTTTCAGATCTGTCAGACAATACCAGGGCACAGTATGAGTTTCCAGGTCCTTCAACCATTTATCCCGGTTATCATCTAAATGAATGGTGATAAACACCACACTATCTTTAAACCGTTCATAAGCCTGCCGGATGGAAGGAATTTCCTTCTTACACCAACTACACCAGGATGCACTGAATTCCAGAAAAATATATTTTCCCTTAAAGCTAGCCAAGGTATACTCTTTTCCCTCCCGGTCGAACACCTTAAAATCGGCAGCAGGCATTCCCGGACGCACTTTACTCTCCTTCTCTAAACTTTGTCTCACTTCCTGTAAACACAAAGGATCAAATCCCGGTTCAAACCGATTCAATACTTTTCCGGTATTTTCAAATCCCAGATTAAATACCAACCGGGTAACCAACTGTGCCGCCGCTTCACTTTTTTTGGCATCTGCACGGAAAGCCAATACACTATCAATGGATTGCATCAATAACTTTTCTCTCTCTGCCGACAGCCGGCGTACTCCGGCAATATCTCCCTCCATAAACTTCTCACCGATAGCCATATTCAACTCACCCGAAGCTTTATAGCAGGATAAACTCAATAGATAATCATTATAAGCACGCAGCTCATCAGACACCTGCTGTTGTGCATATATTTCCTGTATACACAACAAGAACAGACAAAATAAAACAACTAATCTTCTCATCAAATTTTATTCCATTAGATATTATTCATACTTCCAAGAACCACCCGATTTATATATCAAACCTTTGACTTCTCCGGGAATTTGTTTCACATGCTCGAACTCCTGTCCATCCGTACTCGTCCAATAGAAGTCATGAGTATTTCCATTTTGTACACACACACCGAACTGTTCTCCATAAGAATCAAGGGTAAAAGCTGTTATTGTTCCTGTTTTAAAATCGGCTACAGCTACCGGAGTATCGTTCAATTCAAAATTATACCGGAAAATTTGTGCTCCCTGAGAATAATAAGCCTCCTTCGTTGTATATCCCACTGCAAAACGGGTCTTTTCATTCACAACTGCCGGAAATACATCCTGTGCAATTGTTGTCAATGTCGGTTGTCCTCCCACGATCCCGAATTGAAAACGCTGAGTATAATATTTTCCATCCGACTTATCCCGCAAAACGGCATAAAACAAACTCTTCCCCTGCTGCTGAGAAGCCGGAGCCAGATAGATCAACTCTTTATCAGGATCAACCAGGCTGAATTTTTGTCCCGCATCCTCCACCTGATCTAATCCCCGTAACTCTCCGTTATCCAAAAACAAATATCTTCCTTCATTTTCTTCATAAAATAAAGCGACATTATAATCAGGAGGGAAACTATACCCCACCACAGAAGAGAGCTTATAATCCCCGTAGAAAGGAAAATCCGGATACCGGTCCTGGTACAAATACCCTCCGGGAGAATAACGGACATACAATTTCCCGGACCCGGAAACCAAACAGGAATAATTCTTTATAAAACAAGCTGCCTTAATTTCTTGCAAATCTTCCGGCAAGCTTCCGCCGACAAATTCCTCTCCGGTCCACACCTCTTTCCGAAGGTTACTCCAGTCTAATTCTACCGGTCCGTCCGATCCCGGCCCTCCGGCCATCACCAATACACCGTTTGCATTCAAACCGGCATCAAAATGTTCTACCACTCCATAAGCTTTAGGCCCCAATTCCCTGTTATTAACTGCCGTATAAACATTCTGAAAAAACTTTTTACTGCTCGCCAACATGTTCAACTCCGCTTTTCCTTGATTTTCAGTCATCCACATCCAACCATTCGTAAAATTACTTAGCAAAGTCACCCGAAAACGCTGACTATATGAGATTCCCGTACGTTCGTCTTTAACGATAAAAGCACCGAAAATATCATTCCACCCTTGGGGTTCTATCCCAAAAGTAACATTCAGACATTTTTCAGTAGAAACCACAAACGTATCCAGCTTCCATTGATAGGATAGATCATCATGTGCCTGTGTACTATCGGTAAAACGAATAATCGGTTCCGGCATCGTAAAAGGTTCTCCAAACCAGAGTTCATATTTTTTATTTTCATCGATCCCATCAATTTCAATTGCATACATTGTTTTATAATCATAATTTCCTTTATCCTTATAGCAACCGGCCATTACCAGTAATGCCAGTAACAATATATATATCTTATTCATAACTCGATCTAAATTTAATTGGTACCCCTTTATTACTATCCCACCATCTTCACCTGCATAGGTTGATTATTCTCATCCATGATTACCCGTCCCTGAGCGGCTTCTTCTTCCAGATAATATTTAAACTTCAGGATAGCGGCCCTCTTTTCCGGATAAGCAATATTTTCCAAATCAAAAGTACCGCTAATCCGGATAAACAAACGATATTTCGTTTCAGAATAACTACCCAATCCTTCGGTTTCATGCCACTCATCCCACCATCCGGGCCGAACGATCCGATCAGTCAGATATATTTTACAACTATTACTCTCCGGGAAACACAATTTAAAATGGGCACTCTCCACCAAATCCAACTGCAGATACAATTTTTCCGCTTTCAATTCTTCTGTATTCATCACTTCAACCCAAAGTGTATCCGTAACCCGATTGGCCCGCAACTTACAGTTTTGCGCCGGAATATTGAAATGCACCCCTTCCTGAACCGTACTTGCCGGATTTACCTTTACCTTATATTCGCGGTCATAATCCAACACTTCGCCTGTCACTTTCACTTCTATGCCAATACGATCTGTCGTTGTCTTTCCAGCCAATCCGAAATTATAATCCACACTGTCTTTTTCAAACACCGATACAAAACGTATATAGTCCGTACCCGAATACTTTTCGAGGTCTTTTTCACAGGAACAGAACACCAATCCCATTCCCAACCCTATGATCAATGCCAATATCTTTGCTTTCATACCTTTCTATTTATAAAGTTCAGACAATCTGTTACCGAATTCCAATTCCACGTCCGGCAACGGTAATACGAAATCTTTCTCCGTCATGGTATAATTTCCGGACTCATCTACTACTTTCCGTCCCAACCGTTTGTAGAAATAAAACAGCTGCCCTTCGCACATAAACTCCCGGCGGGCATCGTTAACAATCACATCTTCCAGCTCTGCGGGTGAATTTGCAATCAAGGCCTCCTTGGCATTCCGGGCATTCCGTAATTTCTGTAATTCTGTTTTAGCTCCATTCAGATCGCTATCCATCAGATATTCACAAACATAATAATACATCTCACTAATCCGAATCATCGGAGCTATCCTCCCCATCTCCTCTTCCGTCATCTCATCAGCATTCTCAGGCTTCACAAATTTGATACAACTGGGCCGATCGAAAGCAGCCAATATTTCATGCTCCATCAGATAGTTCAAACGGTAATCATTGGCACTTCCTTCAAACATCTGTTCACTATTCTTTATCGTCAACCACTTTTTGCTGCTACTATAGCTGGGCGAATAAGGTTCAAACACTTTAGTCATCCGGGGTACATTGAATCCAAAGACGATCTCAGGCCGTAAAATCCGGTTCCGATATTGAATATCGCTAGTAATCTTCCAATAATCGGTAAATTTGAATACTCCCGATTCCAACACAATTTTAGCATAATCGTAAGCCTGTTTTTTGTCCAGTTTATAAGCATATACCCGTGCTAGCAAAGCATTCACAGCATAATAATTCAGACGGAATCCACGATAAGACAAAAATTCATTCCGGTCAGGCATCGGCTGGGTCCACATATACATATCCGAGCCAGTAGTTGCCTGATACAACGGATCAAAAATAGGATCCCGGCCTTCCAGATCGGTAACGGCAGCTTTCAGATCTACAATCACACTATCGATCACTTCACTGACCGTCTTTTGAGGCGACACTTTATTCGAATATTTTGTAATATACGGAATAGCTGTATATCCCGGATCTGCTTTATACGAAGGTGCAAATAAACGCAACAGATCAAAATGGAAAAAAGCCCTTAAAGCCCTGGCTTCTCCATGTAAAATATAATAAGTACGCTCATCCTCAAAAAAATCCGGACCGACTTCCTCCAATCTTTCCAATAAAATATTACAATTGGCAATACAGAAATACAATTCCAGCCACATCTCATCAATTTTAGGCGAAATATTCACATCCTTGTATTGGTACTTGGCCAACTGGGCAAACTCATGTGTCTCGTCCGGAATAGCGTAATACTGAGCCAAAACATCCGTAAATCCGAACAATAAATTATTGGCATACAATTTTTCACCCGAAGCGGTAATATAAATCCCGTTCAATACATCCTTAAATCCCTGAGGAGTAGAAAATATTTTCTTGTCGTTCACCTGTGCCTCCGGAGTAATATCCAACCACGACGTACAGGACTGTGAGAGGACAGCACATCCCAACAGGATTGCAGCTGTCATATTTTTAATTTTTTTGTAACTCATATTCTATTGCATTAAAATTGAACCATTACACCTAAACTCATGCTACGGGCAAATGGATAAGAAATCCCTCTCTCCCGCTTCACTGTCGACAAACGAAACACATCATTCATCATTGCTGTCAAACGAACCATATCAAAACCGATAGGTTTCAGCCATTCTTTCTTCAAATCATAAGACAATGACAAAGATCCCAACTGTAATACATTTTCATCCTGTATAAAACGGGAACTAGCCGGAGTCGTCGACTTATCGTTGATGTCTTTATAAAATGTATGGTCGCCTGGTTTCTGCCAGCGTTGCTCCAATACCCGACGGTCTACATTATCTCTCGGATCAGCATTCTCTACCCGGTTGATCAAGGTCTGGTTGTACACCTGTCCTCCCAGACGATAACTGAAATTCATGTTTAGATTGAGTTGCTTCCAGGTTATATTCGTTCCGAATGCTCCGGTCACTTTCGGTTCTGTATCACCGCACACCACACTCTCTTTCGGATCCCAAACGTACGTATTAGTACCATCCTGACGCTGGAATAACTCTTTTCCGGTAGCGGGGTCGATACCCAACGATTTCATCGCATAAATAGCGGTTGAAGATCTTCCCTCTTTATACCGGACCATCGGCTTGGTTTTATAGTCGTCATTGTTAGCCTGTTCCTGATCGGCTTTATCGTTATAGGAACTCAAAGCATTCGAAATGGATACGATACGATTCTTATTATGAGCCATATTCACAAACAGACTGACATTCCAATCGTTCGATTTATAGACAAAACTCCGTAAAGCCAATTCCACTCCTTCATTTTCCATCTGTCCCAGGTTTTCTTTATAATCAATAAATCCCAGAGAAGTAGGCAAAGTAACACTGCTCAAAAGGTTTTTGGTCTTTTTCAGATAATACCCGAAAGTTACCGTCAACCGATCTTCCCACATGCCGAAATCCAATCCCAAATCGTAAGCAGTCGTCGTTTCCCATTTCAGATTCGGATTCCCTAAAGCCATCAGGGTTGCCCCGATTCCTGTCGCATACCAGCCGTCCTGTATATATTCAAACATCGTCTGAGATTGATAGGGTTGAAAAGAAGCCTTTCCTGTCGTTCCAATAGACCCACGGATCTTCAGTCTGGAAATACCGGTATTTTCCATAAATTTTTCATGGTGTATATTCCAACCCAAACCAACTGCCCAGAAAGGAGAAAATTTAGATTCCGAACCATACATGGACGAACCATCCAAACGAGCCGATAAATCCAATAAATAGCGATTCGCATAAGAATAATTGACATTGGCAAAAAAACCTGCCAATCGGGTTTTTCCCTCACTTCCTCCGGGATGGGTATTGGTAAACTCCTTCGCCAAAGAGATATAATCCATCATCTTGGAAGGGTAACCTCTCACGTCGAAGTTCACACTACGACTACCACTTTCTGTCAGATTGACACCTAATGCCGTATTGACAAAGTGTTTACCCACTCCCAAATAATAAGTCAATACCGAGTTAAAATCCATACTATACGTATTACTCGTCCCGTGGTACCCTTCTCCTTTATTCAACAATCCTTCACCGGACGACAACTCATAACTTTCATACTGCAATGATTCCGGTGAAATAAAAGTCTCCACTTGTTCTTTCTTTTCACCGTAAGAGAAATTGGCCCGCAAACGTAATCCTTGTACGATACTCCATTCCAGACTGAAATTATTGGTCACGTCCAGATACTCGCTTTCATCCCGATTTCCTACCGTTGCTTCATACACAGGGTTCCAAATTTGCTTATTGGTATTTATGTATTGCGTCATCTTACGGATCAGATTACCGTGCTCATCCTGAAAAGGATAATAGGGATTCAACAAGGCATATTGGGAAAAGTCACCATAAGGGGATTCTTTAGATTTTACTTTATTGACAGTCAGATAATTCCTTACTAAAAGTTTATCTTTTAGATTATAAGAAAGTGAAAAACCTAAAGCTCCGCGGTCACGAGCCGATCCTTTCATCACCCCATTGTCTTTATCATACTTAAAATCAATACCATATCTAACCGCTTTATCCCCACCTTCAATGAATATGCTATGCTTTTGATTAAACTCTACCTTCAAAGGCTGAGACAACCAATAGGTATTCACTCCACTCTCAACAAGACTCAGTTTATAATTATAATCTTTATCTTTATTGATCTGCGCATCAGCATTATTATCTTTATACATGCCTATGCTCTTTTCAAAATCCAACTTTTCACGGGCATCCAATAAGTCGTATCCATTTAAATCCGGTATAGCGATAGAAGCAGTAAAATTATAGTTCACCCGCAACTGTCCTTCCGAGGGAGCTTTCGTTTTGATAACAATCACTCCATTCGCTGCCCGAGAACCATAAATAGCCGTTGCCGAAGCATCTTTCAGAATAGTCAACGATTCGATCCGTTCAATATCGAGGTCAAAAATTTTCTCTGCATCTACTTCAAAACCATCCATGATAAACGTAGGCAGATTCGGATTATTTTTCAGATTATCCCGGCTCACTGCTTCCTTTTCAAATTCAGTCAGCCCGATTCCAGAATTTCCCCGAATCGTAAAATCAGCAATCCGGTTAGGATTCGATCCGATGTCTATATTGTCCTCAAAGCGGATAGAAGGATCAAATACAGAAAGTGCCTGAAGCACATTCCCGGTAGTCACCTTCCTTAGCTCGTCCCCTTTCACGGTTACCTGTGCCCCTGTAAAACTATCTTTGTTCTTATTAAAATATCCGGTCACCACCACATCGTCAAGTGCCTTTACATCCTCCTTTAAGACAATCTTATAATCATTCTTATCCGTAATCTTCACCTCCATCGTCTCCATCCCCACAAAAGAAAACAACAAGGCTTGTCCATCAGCCACAGGTAAAGTGATTGTAAACTCTCCCTCTACGCTAGTCACCGTCCCTAAAGAAGTTCCCTTGATAATGACCGTCACTCCCGGTAGCGGATTCCCTTTTTCATCCACCACTTTTCCGGTGATCTTACGACCTTCGGTTGCTGTCACTTCTTTTTTTATCACTACGGCATTTCCGGAAATCTCAAACCAAAGACCAGTATTTTTCAGGCACGTTTTCAAAATCTCATTCACCTCCTTATCCGTTTCCTGTACCGTCAATTGCTTCACTCCTTCAATGTCACGGGTTCCGTACATAAACACAAAATCCGTCTTCTTTTGAATCTCCCAGATCACCTGTTCCAAAGACACATTTTCCAAATCCAAACTGATTCTTACATTATTTTGAGAATGTACTGCTGCATTCAGCTGAAAACAGCTAAACAAAATCAAAAAAAACTTCAGTCTCACCACAAATAAAATTTTAGAGAGTTTTCCCCGGGCGGGAAAAACCATTCCAGGATTTTTTTTCATAAATTTGTTGAATTAAAGTTTAACACACTTTGATTATTTAAGCATGTTCCCGGCCAGTTTCGCAGACCACCGGGAACATTTTTATTTCAAACCCGTATACCCCAAACGTTATATTTTCATTTCTCTATCCTCATATCCCCTTGCCATCCACCCTATTCGTATTCAGTATCATCATCTTTAATTTCATTTTTTCTCCGATATATACAAACAACGGTTTGTCTGCAACACCTCTACTAAATTTGTCTTCTTTATCATATCAACAATCGGTTGCATATCATCATACCTTCCAAACCTTGCACCGATCCGGATTTCTTTAGCTCTTTCGTCTATAAAATGAAATTCCACCCCATACCAACGCCCCAATGTTTTCATAACATTTTCCAATCGTTCATTCCGGAATACAAACGTTCCTTCCTGCCAGGCCACATATTGTTCTACTTCAACCTGCCGTACGGTCGTTTTACCGTCATTTTTCGAATACACGGCCTGCTCTCCCGCCACAATATCCTGATCGTTCACCTTCACTTTTCCTTCCACCAAAGTTGTTACCACCTGCCCTTCATCTGCATATGAACGAACATTAAACGAAGTCCCCAACACCCGTACATTCACCCCATTCATCTTTACTACAAAAGGACGAAGTGCATCTTTAGACACTTTAAAATAAGCCTCTCCACTCAATTCTACCACCCGCTCTGTGCCACGGAATACTACCGGATATTTTAGCCGGCTCTCAGCATTCAAATAAACCCGCGTACCATCAGATAAAGTCAACGTATACTCCATCCCGGTCAAAGTTTCCATCTGATTATAAACAAGCGTATCTTCACCTACTCCGATCTGCCTGTAATCAATCCCCGTAGAATCCTTTTGAATCACAGTACCATCCATCTCTGCCAAAGTAAACCGACCGTCCGGAACAAGCTTTACCACCTTTCCATTTCCTAAGGTTAATTTTGCACTTCGCTTTCCGGAAGGAATACTCTGCTGCACAATAAGGGGCGGCTTTACGGGCACAGCTGTTTTCATCTGAAAATACCAGAATCCACCTCCCAACATCACTAAAATGACAGCAGCATATTTCCACCACCTCCTCCCCCCGGCACGTCTTCCCATAGCCTTATCCAGATTCTTCTCCATTTTTTTCCAGGCCTCTGTAACAGAAAAACGTTCCAACAACTGCTGGTTTTCTTTAAAATCTTCTTCCTGATCCAATCTCTCCGCCAGATTGGTATGCCACACGCTTTCCTGCTTCCAGTTTTCCAACGCCTCCCGCTCTTCCGGCGTAGCAATCCCCATTAAGTTGGCTGCATACTTAGCCGCTATCTGAAAAATATTCATATCCAATCGCATAAAAACATTTTTTAATCTATCCTAAATCAAAAATCGTCAAATAGCTTTCTGCCACTTTCAAAGTCTTTCTATTTACAGATTTAAGCTCCTCATTCCGGATTAATTACATTCATTAAATTTTGAAAAATCTGCTGAAATTTATTGTGTTTTCATTCTTATAACAATCTCAAACGAAAAACG
The DNA here is from genome assembly GCF_000980245.1 of Odoribacter sp. N15.MGS-14. Taxonomy (NCBI): domain Bacteria; kingdom Pseudomonadati; phylum Bacteroidota; class Bacteroidia; order Bacteroidales; family Odoribacteraceae; genus Odoribacter; species Odoribacter sp. N15.MGS-14. The sequence goes on along the minus strand of NZ_LARE01000013.1, from coordinate 10,004 downwards.
GGGTAGTCAGGATTGAAAAAAATTTATTTATTTACAAGTCTACCCCTTTCTACAAAATCATCCAACCGACCACATTTTACATTCTGCTATTCCAGCCGACCGGATAACCATACGTTGCAGCCAAACCCTGAAAATAAAGAGAGATAATTTCAATACCCGGCCTACGGCACATTTCCGGATATCTATCCATAAAAACAGGAGAATTTAAGCTTGAATCTAAATAAATATACCGTATTTTTGTCCGGTCTCATCCATCGTAACAGAAATGAATATTGAAGAGTTCAGAGCATATTGCTTGTCATTCAAAGGAGTATACGAAAAGATGCCATTTTCAGGAGTTGCCGATAAATACAGCCGTGACGTCCTGTGTTTCTACGTAGCGGATAAATGGTTTTGCTTCGTCAATATCGAAGTTTTCGATTTTTGTTGCCTCAAATGCCAACCCGAAGAATCCGGAGAATTACAAGCCGGATATATTGGAATAAAACCGGGCTGGCATATGAACAAGAAATATTGGATCAGTGTTCACTTTAACCAGGATGTCCCCGATATCATGATAAAAGAACTGGTCGGCAAATCCTACGAAATCGTAGTCCGAAGCCTAAGCAAAAAAGAACGGGAAAAGCTGACCTCAGATGATGATTGATAAGCATATCCATACAGCATCCGGTCAATGTCCCGTCATATTTACAACTTCGCCTATTTGCGGAATAACTACAGGTAGCGAATCTCTATCCCGCATCCTCCGTGCATTCTTCAACGGTTCGTCCCAGGGATGAGTAGCCAAAGCATATTTAGAATGATGAACCGTCAGAATTTTTGCCGCTTTCAATTCCCTGGCTACCGCTGCCATATATCCGGGCATCAGGTGGATATATTTCCACCCTTCGTTGTACTGACCGTTTTCCAGAATAGCCCAGTCGATATCCGGGAAACGCATACCGATTTCAGCGAAATGCGTGTCGTATCCACCATCCCCGCCGATAAAAACTTTACGTCGGGAGCCGGTCACAAGAAATGAGGCCCATAACGAACGGTTGCGGGCCAATCCGCGTCCCGAAAAATGACGAGCCGGCAAACAATGTATCCGGAAGCCGTCATCCAACAGGGCCTGTTCCTCCCAATCCAATTCCACAATCCGCTCCGGAGAAAACCCCCAATACTCGAAATGTTCACCTACCCCCAACGGACATACCACTTTCTGCACACGATCTTTTAAAGCCGTCACTGTCCGGTAATCCAAATGATCCCAATGATCGTGGGTAATGATCAGGTAGTCGATATCGGGCATATCTTCCGGCCGGTACACCTCCGTTCCTTTGAAAGGTTTGTTTACGAACGAAACAGGTGCAGCCGTACAAAATACCGGATCGACAAGTAAACGTTTCCCCTCCATCTGGATCAGATAGGAAGAATGGCCGAACCAAACCAACAGATCTTCTGAGAGGTTCAAGGTCTGTAAATCGGTTTTGATAACAGGCAGAGTACTATCCGGCCTTAGTCCTGCTTGTTTCCTGAATAAAAAGCCCGTCAAATTTTGAAAAAATCCTTTGCCGGAAGTCATCAATACCGTTTCGTGTAAGTTACGAAATTCTCCATCCCGGTAATGGGCCGAGCGTTCGATTCTAGCCAAACGTTCTCCCCGGGGTAAACGACCGAATTGCGGCATATTCACAAATACGACTCCAACTAGAGCCGACAAAACGATAACACTCAAAATCACCCACATCATACGAAATCTTTTTTTACCCATATTTCTCCGACTTATTTTCCCGGCCTTAAACCGCTTTACCCATTTCATTGGTCTGCTTCATATCAAGCAAACCGTTCATTTCTCCCTTTTGCCATAGTCCGGTGACAGCGATCACCCTTTTCCCGCAGGAATTTTCCAGACAAGCCGTACCCCGTAAACAATCGAAAGTACGTTCGATCTTTTCCGGCTCCGTCTCCGCCCTGGTTGCAATGAAATAAGCCACCTGACAGACTCCGAAACCCAAAACCGGCATTTCAATACCGTTCTTCAATTTTATAGTCTTCATATTTTTTCATCTTCCAAATTATAAAGTTTTTCCGACATGACAAAAATACGGGAGACAAACAGGTCGGGAATACACCAATTACGGATTATCCTACCATTTTTACCGATCCGGTACATCCTATGAATCAGGCTATAAAAAAATATTTAAATTTGTATCGAATAAAATACAACAGCCATGAATACCATTCAAAAATTCGACACGATTCATCAGTATAATGAACTTCTAGGACAAGAGACTTTACATCCGCTGGTTAATGTCATCGATCTGGCCAAATCATGCCGTCTACGGCACGGTCTCCATTCTTTCGGCTTTTACACGGTATTTCTGAAAGAAATAAAATGCGGAAACCTTCGGTACGGTTGTAACTATTACGATTATCAGGAAGGAACACTTGTTTTTCTCGCTCCCGGACAGGTCATCGGTGTCGAAGACGACGGTAAAGTCTATCAACCGCAGGGGATGGCCCTGGTCTTTCACCCGGATCTTTTACGGGGAACCACTCTAGGCCGTACGATCAAAGACTATACCTTTTTTTCGTATCAGGTGAACGAAGCCCTTCATCTTTCCGAGCAAGAGCGTCATATCATCATCGACTGTTTCCGTAATATCGAAGAAGAACTGCATCACACCATCGACAAACACAGCCAGCGGTTGATCGTATCCAATATCGAATTATTCCTCAACTATTGTGTCCGTTTCTACGACCGTCAATTCATCACCCGCGAAAATGTCAACAAAGACATTCTCACCCGGTTCGAAAATTTGCTGAACGACTATTTCTATTCCGAAAAACCGGAGAGTTCGGGCCTGCCGACAGTAAAATACTGTGCAGATCAAATGCATCTGTCCGCCAATTATTTCGGCGATCTGATCAAAAAAGAGACCGGGAAAACCGCTTCCGAACATATCCAGACCAAACTGATCGATATCGCAAAAGAAAAAGTATTCGACACCGGCAAAACCATCAGCGAAATCGCTTATGAGCTCGGTTTCCAATATCCGCAACATTTCAGCCGCCTATTTAAGAAAGTGGTAGGAGTCACTCCCAATGAATACCGGATGCTGAATTAACAGCCCTATCGGTTACTCCGATAACATAAAGCCTGAAAGCATCGTAAAAGAGGGAAATACGTCAGATTCCCGCTCCCCCGGGGACTTTCGTCGATTGGACGATGCTTTCCCCGCCCATTGTTATACTTTATCCGCTTTTCAGTTCACCGAAACTTCATTCGTTCTGGTCGGGAGAATTTATAGGACTATCCAAACAGAGGCAGTCCTGTTCCCGACAAGAACGAAAGAATTCGAATCGTTATTTTTCGCTGCCGATACTCTTCCACACGACAGCCGATAAAGCAGCACCGGCAAAAGGAGCGACAATAAACAACCATAACTGTGTCAATGCCTTCCCCCCTTCGAAAAGAGCCGGTCCGATGCTACGGGCAGGATTTACAGAAGTTCCTGTGATAGGGATACAAACGATATGTACCAACACTAACGTCAGTCCGATCGCCAAACCACACATCACCGGTGTTCCCTTCTTGTCATCGGTTACTCCCAAAACAACCAGCACAAAGATGAAAGTAAAGATCATTTCGGCCAAAAAAGCGGTCAAGGCAGAAGTAGTCCCCGCATATGAATTTGCTCCGGTCATTGTCCCCGCCGGGTCGACAGCATAGCCTTGCACAAAAACATACAAAATAGCCGAACCGATAATAGCTCCGATAACCTGAAAGACCATATACATCAGGGCTTCACCACCTTTCATCCGCCCCGATAACCAACACCCCAAGGTTATCGCCGGATTAATATGACATCCGGATATTCCACCAATTGCATAAGCCATCGCTACAACCGATAAACCAAAAGCAAAAGCAACCGTCAAGACTTGGGCTGTCGTCCCGCATCCACCGTTAAATATGGCACAACCACAACCCATTAACACCAGAACCATCGTTCCGATCATTTCAGAAATGTACTTTTTCATAACCACGCTATTTAAAAACACTTCCTCAAAAGTAGTGAATTTTTCTTTAATTTATCACAACATTTTCCAACCGGATACCGGCTTTTGAACCGGCTTCGGCAACAATACCGGTTCTTACCGGCTCATCACCCGATCGGACCGGAATATCAATGACAATCACAACGTGATGACGAGATATAATTTCATCTCTAACCAGAAAACTATCCGAAGCCGGAAAAGAAAGTCGGTTTTCTGAATTTCTGCCTTATGAAACGATTTAAAAAGTCAAACTAGATTTTCGTACACAATTCGGCAATCCGTATAATCAGCTGTACGGCTTTTTCCATTGCATAAACGGGTATATATTCATAGCGCCCGTGAAAATTATGTCCTCCCGTAAAAAGATTCGGAGTAGGTAACCCCATAAACGACAACCGTGCCCCATCCGTACCTCCCCGGATCGGCACGATCAACGGCTTGATATTCAACTCCTGCATGGCTTGCTTTGCAATATCGATAATGTAGTGAACCGGTTCGATCTTTTCACGCATATTGCTATACTGATCCTTCAATTCCAACTCGATTTTCAACCCAAAACGTTTGGAAAATTCACGCACCCCGTTCTCGATCGTATTTTTGCGCCATTCAAAACGTTCCCGGTCAAAATCACGGATCAGGATTTCGATCTCGGTAGTTTCCACATCTCCCTTTATCGAATACACATGGAAAAAACCTTCGTAACCGGAAGTATTTTCAGGCACTTCTTTTTTAGGCAGACTAGCCATAAACTCATTGGCTACAGCAATCGAATTGACCATTTTATTCTTCGCATACCCGGGATGAATATTCCGTCCTTTGAAAACGATCCGGGCATTAGCGGCATTAAAATTCTCAAATTCCAATTCTCCGATCTCTCCTCCATCCATCGTATAGGCAAACTTAGCCCCGAATTTTTTTACATTAAAATGATCGGGCCCTTCCCCTATTTCCTCATCGGGAGTGAAACAGATGCATATTTTACCGTGTTTAACTTCGGGGTGTCCGATCAAATATTCGGCTGCGGTCAAAATCTCGGCGATTCCGGCTTTATCGTCAGCACCCAACAAGGTATTCCCATCTGTAGTGATCAATGTTTGCCCCACATAATTCATCAATTCCGGAAATTCCTCCGTCGAAAGTACGATTCCCTTCTCTTTGTTCAGCACAATATCATTGCCCGCATAATTCTCGATAATCCGGGGGTTCACATGCCTGCCACTCATTTCGGGGCTGGTATCCATATGGGCGATAAACCCGATAGCCGGTGTTTCCCGTTCCACAGTAGAAGGTATAACTCCCATCACATAGCCGAATTCATCCAGTTCCACCTCCTGGATACCTATAGCTTCCATCTCTTCCTTCAATACATGGGCAAACTCCATCTGTCCCGGTGTACTGGGATTCAATCCCGTATTCGGGTCTGACTGAGTACCATAACCTACATACTTCAAAAAACGGTCAGTAACATTCATCATAAAAAGCAAAAAAGCTAAAAGTAAAAAGCTATAAGCTAAAAACAGCAAACTTACCTGCCTTTAGCTTTTAGCTTTTTACATATTACATTAATAGGCTTTCGCAATCAACACTCTCCGATGAGACGGTTTACCGGTCACCATATCTTTTCCTTCTTCTTCAGGGCTATCGAAAGGAATACAACGGATCGTCGCTTTGGTATCGGCTTTTATCTTTTCTTCAGTTTCTGCAGTACCATCCCAATGACAAAGGAAAAATCCGCCTTTACTTTCCAGCAGATTTTTAAATTCATCGTACGAATCCACTTTAGTGATCATACTATTACGGAAATCCAATGCTTTCTTATAAATATTTTCCTGGATATCCTCTAACAATTTTTCTATATGTCCGACAATACCCTCCAAAGGCAAAGTTTCTTTCGTCAAAGTATCGCGGCGAGCCACTTCGATGGTACCGTTTTCCAAATCCCGTTCTCCCATCGCTAAACGCACAGGCACACCTTTCAATTCGTAATCGGCAAATTTCCAACCCGGTTTCTGGGTATCGCGATCGTCATATTTTACGGAGATTCCTTTAGCTCTCAGTTTTTCGATCAGCCCCTGTACTTTATCGCTGATTTTTTTCAATCCTTCGGCCCCTTTATAGATCGGCACGATAACCACCTGCAAAGGTGCTAATTTCGGAGGCAATACCAAACCGTTATCATCCGAATGGGCCATGATCAGGGCACCCATCAAACGGGTCGATACCCCCCACGAAGTTGCCCACACGTATTCGAGTTTTCCCTCAGCATTGGTGAACTGTACATCGAAAGCTTTGGCAAAATTCTGTCCGAGGAAGTGCGAAGTACCGGCTTGTAAAGCTTTTCCATCCTGCATCAGAGCTTCGATCGTAAAGGTTTCCAGGGCACCTGCAAACCGCTCGCTCTCACTCTTCGAGCCCATAATGACGGGAACAGCCATCCAATTTTGTGCAAAATCGGCATACACCCTCACCATCTTATTGGCCTCTTCCAACGCCTCTTCTTTCGTAGCATGGGCTGTATGTCCTTCCTGCCACAAAAATTCAGCCGTACGCAAAAACATCCGGGTACGCATTTCCCAACGCATCACATTAGCCCACTGATTACACAAAATCGGCAGATCCCGATAGGATTGTATCCAGTTTTTATAAGTATTCCAGATGATGGTCTCCGAAGTCGGACGAATGATATACTCTTCTTCCAATTTTGCTGCCGGATCGACAACAACTCCTCCTCCGTTCGGGTCATTTTTCAAGCGATAATGCGTCACAACAGCACATTCTTTTGCAAACCCCTCGACATGATCGGCTTCCTTAGAGAAAAAAGATTTGGGAATCAACAACGGGAAATAAGCATTGACATGCCCTGTTTGTTTAAACATATCGTCCAACTGACGCTGGATCTTCTCCCAGATCGCATATCCGTAAGGCTTGATCACCATACATCCTCTCACTACGGATTGTTCGGCCAAACCGGCTTTTACCACTAATTCATTATACCATTGTGAGTAATCTTCGCTTCTTGATGTTAAAAACTTGCCCATCTTCTTATTATTTGATAAAACGGGAGCAAATTTAAGGAAAAAAATAGTAGATGTGACCGAATTTGATTATTTTTATTCCATGATCGGCAACAGGTTAAAAAAGAATTATAAAAACAATAGCAAATTTTTTCTTGGTATACTTTTTGATATTAATAATAAAACGAATAAATAAAACAACATGAAATTTTCTTTATACATAGCAGGTCTTGCTTTTATAATAGTATCCTGTTCCACTACCCGGAATTTCAGCTCTATTATGGAGGACGATATCTATTACGTCCCCGGGAAAAAAGCGCTGGCTATCCGGGAAGTAGAAAATCTTACCGGACATGATATCGGGACCGAACAACCGGTCGATCCGACTGTCTTAGCCGGGGAAATCTCCCGTTCAGCAGGTAGCAGTACACCGCCTGCCACCTTCTCGAGTAGTAACAACACGAAGATCAATGCCCGTAGCGGGCAATTGGAGCAAGTGAATATCCAAAGCTTGACCCGGGAAGCAGAAGAGAAGCTTGCCAACAATGAAGAGATCAATATGACCTTGTACGAAAATACCGGATACTGGATCGGAGGCTACCGGGGCCCGGCCAGCGATTTGGCAGAAATACAACGGATCATCAACATGTATCCCGAAGGATTCGCCAATTTCAGCAATGGGCAGGAAATAGCCCTCAACCTTTCGTTCGATTCGGATTGGAATGTCTATACAGATAACGGACGTTACTGGTGGTTTCCGTCCAATACGAATATCAATTTATATTCTTCCCTGCTTTTCGGTACTTATCCGAAATATATCTGGACCATCGTATGGAACAATCCCCGCTTCGACAGTTGGGCTTTCGACGCTACTTTCAACAACCGTTTCAACTGGAGTCTGAATCTGGGTTGGGGCGGTCCGGGCTGGAGCATCGGATTCGGATGGAATTCAGGCTGGTACGATCCTTGGTACGGAGGTTGGTACGATCCCTGGTATCGCCCCTGGTACGGTGGTTACTATCCGGGATGGGGTTATCCACACTGGCATCACCCACATTGGGGACATCCCGGTTGGGATTATCCGCACTGGGGCGGTGGAAGCGGTCATTATCCCAACAGGCCCAACCGGCCTCATTGGGCAGGACAACGGCCTGGATTCGGAGGCGGAGTAAGCGGCATACGCCCAAACGGAAATCGGCCCAACAGCAACAATGGGTTGAACCGCCCGAACAGCACCCGTCCGGGTACAGGAAGTGCGTTACGCCCGGGCACCAGCAACTCTTTACGGCCAGGAACAGGAACAACCACCCGTCCGGGCAGTTCAACCGGAACGATTAACCGTCCGAGCACAACACGCCCCAATACTTCCGGTATCAACCGGCCGACAGGTACGACACGTCCGAATACGACAACTACCCGCCCAGGAACGATCACCCGGCCGAATACAGGCTCGAATATACGCCCGGGAACCAATACGTCCAGCCCCTCACAATGGGGAACACGTCCGGTAACCCGGCCGTCGACAACCACCCGGCCGTCGACAACGACAACGCGGCCATCAACGACGACTAACCGGCCATCTACCACAACCCGGCCTTCAACCACTACGAACAACCGGTATACCCGTCCGTCCGGTAGCGGTTCAGGTAATGTAAAAACTTATAATCGTCCTCAAAATAGTTACAGACCGACTTATAATAACAACAGTTCTTCGAACTATGTTCCCCGGAGATCTTCATCGGCCTCCCGAAGTTCGGGTAGCAGTTATACCCCTTCCCGAAGTTCAGGTAGCAGCTATTCGCCTTCCCGGAGTTCATTGCCTTCCCGGAGTTCGGGTGGTTCCTCCCGGGGCACAGTAAATCGTCCAACTAGAAGATAAACTTAAACCAGCACATCATGAAAAAAGTAATCATATTATCCGTTCTTCTGGGATTCACATTTGCTTCACAAGCCCAGACTTTCGAGGATGCCGTACAATTTTCAAGGACACAGAACTGGGGAACAGCCCGTTCGGCAGGTATGGCGGGTGCCTTCGGAGCTTTGGGGGGTGATCTGTCTACCCTAAGTTCTAACCCGGCCGGTATCGGCGTTTTCAGGAAATCGGAAATCTCCATTACGCCCAGTTTAAATTTTGCCAACACCAAGGCTACCGACTATAGTCCTAAAGATAATTCTTTCCAATTGGGAGATCTGGGAGCTGTATTCGCTTTTTATTCTCCCAACTTCGACTGGAAAGGCATCAATTTCGGTATCAATTATACCAATTTGAATAATTTCAACCGAAAAACCGATCAGGTGATCTGGAACTCCTCCACCTCTTTGCTGGACGTATTGGCCGCAAGCAGCGGAGATTATCCCTCCGACGAATTGAATTCTTTCAGCAGCTATCTGGCTTATCAATGTTACCTGATCAACCGGAACGAGGATGAAGAAGATCCTAATTTCGGCTACTATCACTCTATCCTCCATAATGGAGAAATTGTGGCCCAGACCAAACGCATGAAAGAAGACGGTAACCAGGGAGAATATGCTTTTTCTTTCGGTACCAATTATAAAGACAAATTGTACCTGGGATTGACCATCGGTATTCAGTCCATTTGGTATAAAATGCATTCCGGGTATACGGAAGCTCCCCCCGAAAATTCACCCAGTGGATTAGATTATTATACTTATTATGAATATAAGAAAATGAATGGAGTGGGTACCAATCTGAAATTCGGGGTAATTTATCGTCCTATCCCGGAAATCCGGTTAGGAGCTGCCATCCATACCCCGACCTGGTACAATATGAATTACAGCATGGCCACTTCGATATACTCGTCTTTCTATACGTCACAAGATCCGTCAAATGGCAGAGAGGGCTACGAGTTCGATTTTTACAGTCCGGACTATTCGGTAGATTTTAATATGCGTACCCCCTGGCGGGCTATGTTAAGCATGGCCACGGTA
>NZ_LARE01000117.1:0-4350 GCF_000980245.1 Odoribacter sp. N15.MGS-14 | reverse complement strand
TTCGGCTTTTGCTTTTTTAGTCTTTTCATTGCCTTCTTTGTGGCTATCCATCGAGTTGAATAACCCGTTTATCAAAGATTTTATCGAAGATGATTTTACGTGGTCGTCTTCAATTATGCTATACGGCTTGTTATTACTGTTCCTGGGATATAAAATCTGGCTGAAAAAGAAGGCGCTTCCTCTTTATAAAACAGTCCGGATATCGCTGGTGTTTTTCAGTTTGATGGTCCTTCTGGCTCTCATCGAAACGATCCGGATTATTTATAATATGACTCTGGCGTTGACCGATCGGCAGGATGTGGTGGAGGCCATTGGGGAAGGGAGTTATTTATTACTTCCCATCGTGGTCTTTTCCTATTTTTTACAGGTCTTTTTTGATTTCCGGAATGTGGAAAATTGGAAAAAAAGAATATTTAGCAAGTCTGTGAAGACATCGCGGATTATCCGGAAAGTAACTGCCTTTTTCTCTTATATGCTGGTCAGTTGTCTGATAATCGGTGCTATGGCGATTTGGGGGATGATGATTAATGAGAAACAGGAAAAATTGGTTCAATCGTATGAGATTATCGATGAATTGTTCGATGGACTGAATAATCTGCAGGGAAAACTCACCTCCAGTGATGTGATTTACGTCAATAATAAACGATTGAATTATCTATGGGAGAATTTCAGAGATGAATTAATGGATACAATCCAGGACCGGCGTGATTATCAGTATGCGCTGTGCCAATATAACCTGGCCCGTCCGGATCGGGTGATCGGGAATCTGGATTTCGATTACTTTACAGATATGCGGTTGGGGATTTTAACTTATAGCGAACTCGGCAATACCGGATTGGTTGAATTATTGCTGGACAGGTATAAAGATGGCCTGATGCGAACGGAGGGACATACGTTGAATGAAATCGATGTCCCGATGATTTGGGCTGCTGAAAAAGTCGGAATGTTCGGGTTTGTAAAGCAATTGTACGATACCGTGCAATATGATTTGGAGGCCAATTCCGCTTTACGCATAAATTATGCACATGCTTTATTGATGACGGGATCGTTTCAACAGGCGATAAGCGAGTATGCCACTTTGCTGGAAGATACCTCCCTGCCGTATGAAAAAGAGTTGGTAAAGGACTTCTCTGTCTTACGTTGGTCGGGTGTTTCCGGGGATACGATCGCTCTTGCAGAAAAAGCGTTGAAGTTGCCGGTCCGGAAAATAAACACGACTCCTGCCGATGACGAAGCGACCCCCGGGTTGGCGGCTCCTTTCGTCGGTCGGTGGAGATACGAAGCGAATCAGCTGTATTATGAGATGGAGGTGACTGCCGGAATTTATAACCTGTGTTTTTATTCCGTGAAAGATACGCTTGGAAATGAGTTGTGGTGTGGAGTTACACGTTTCCGGATGAAAAAAGAAGGCGATAAGCTGATTAGCGAAGAGTTGGATACCCGGCAAAATGAATTGGGGATCGGGGAATGGCAATCGGTAGATCAAAATGAATTGCGGATAAAGATATGGGATAACGGTAATCCGGAAGAAGCCGGAACCGTACGTATTTATCGGCGCCTGAATGAGGAAGGATAAAAGTGACGGGGGTACAAACGTTCTAAATACGGAAAAAAGGCACTAAATAATTTTTTTAATCCTTTGAAAGGGTTAAATTTGTTCGTTTTTTCAAACAAACAGTTACAGTTAAATATATAAATTATGGCAGAAAAAGAAAATTGTAAGCTTTTCAGTGAGTTTGCGCCGAACACAATGCAAGAGTGGATCGACAAAGTCACTGTCGACCTGAAAGGGGCCGATTTCAATAAAAAGCTTGTATGGAGAACCAATGAGGGTTTTAATGTTCAGCCGATGTACCGGTTGGAGAATATGCAGGATCTGAAAAATCTGGATTGTCTACCCGGCGAATTCCCGTTTGTGAGAGGTAACAAAAAAGATAACAACGATTGGTATGTACGTCAGGACATCGTTGTGGAAGATCTGGCTGAAGCAAATAAAAAAGCATTGGATGTATTGAATCGCGGTGTGGACTCACTGGGTTTTGTACTGAATGGATGCCAGGAATTTACCAAAGCAGATATGGAAGTCCTCCTGAAAGACATCTGCCTGGAATGTGTGGAAATCAACTTTGTCGCCGGATGTAAAAAAGGAAGTATCCTGGATGCATTTAAGGCTGTTGTGGAAGAAAGAGGTATTGCACCTGAAAAAATACAGGGGGGAATCAATGTCGATCCGTTGACCGCTCTCACCCGGAAAGGAAAGAACTGTTGCGACAAACCTTTCGAAAACGTAAAAGTAAATCTTGAAAAAATGGCTGCCTACAAAAACTTCAAGACCATTGAAGTAGGTGGATATGTTTTCAATAACTCAGGATCTTCTATCGTTCAGGAGTTGGGATTCTCACTGGCTGCCGGTGTTGAATATCTGGACAAACTGACGGATGCAGGAATGAAGATCGATGAAGTGGCTCCGAAAATCCGTTTCCACTTCGCTACCGGTTCCAAGTATTTCATGGAGATCGCTAAATTGCGGGCTGCCCGTTACTTGTGGGCTCACATCGTGAAAGCCTACAATCCGTCTTGCGATTGCAAATGTAAGATGAATATCCATGCAGAAACTTCTGAGTGGAATAAAACCGTATACGATCCGAACGTAAATATGCTGCGTACTCAGACCGAAACGATGTCGGCCGTATTGGGCGGTGTCGATTCGTTCACCGTTCATCCGTTCGACGATACCTTCGAATGTCATCCCTCCGACGTGGCGGAACGTGTTGCCCGCAACCAGCAGTTGTTGCTGAAAGAAGAGTCGCACTTTGCCAAGATCGTCGATGTTGCCGGCGGTTCATATTATATCGAGGAACTGACCCAGAATATTGCTGAAGCTGCCTGGAAATTATTCCTGGAAACTCAGGAGCAGGGAGGGTATATCGAAGCATTGAAGAAAGGATTTGTTCAGGCTGCTGTGAAAGCTACCGCCCAGGCTCGTGACCTGGCTATCGCTCAGCGTAAAGAAAACTTTGTGGGTGTTAACCAGTTCCCTAACTTCAACGAAAAGATCGATCGTCAGCTGTGTGCCTGCATCTTCGAACCCGAAGACGAAACTGCCGAAGGCGCTGAAATCGAAACCCTGAAACCTTACCGCGGACCGGCTGCATTCGAGGCGATGCGCCTGAAAACCGATGCTTTCTCGGCTAAAAACGGTCGTCCGGTTGTCTATATGTTTCCGATGGGTAATCTGGCTATGCGTAAAGCACGGGCTCAGTTTGCATGTAACTTCTTCGCTTGTGCCGGATTTGAAGTAAAAGATAACAATGGCTTCAAGACGGTCGATGAAGGGGTTCAGGCGTGTCTGGACAATAAAGCCGCTATCGTTGTGCTGTGTAGCTCCGACGATGAATATGCCGGATTTGCACCCGAAGCTTTCGAAAAACTGAAAGACAAGGCTATTGTTGTGGTTGCCGGTAATCCTGAAAGCCGTCCGGAACTGGAAGCCAAAGGATTGATGAACTATATCCACGTGAAGAACAATGTACTGGAAGAACTGAAAGGCTACCAGGTAAAATTAGGTATTAAATAAAGTAACGGGTAACTCTGTAACTTTTTAACTATTGAAACATGAAACCGAATTTTAAAGATATAAATATTAAAGCGTCTGAAAAGGCTTCCATGAGCGCCGCTGAATGGGAAAAAGCCAACCACATCGCTAAAAACTGGACGACCCCTGAGTTGATTCCGGTGAAACCGGTATATACTGCCGATGATTTGAAAGGTATGGAACATCTGGATTATGTTGCCGGTATTCCTCCTTATTTGCGTGGACCGTATTCTGCCATGTATCCTTTGCGTCCCTGGACGATCCGTCAGTATGCCGGATTCTCTACCGCTGAAGAATCGAATGCTTTCTATCGCCGCAATCTGGCTGCCGGACAGAAAGGTTTGTCTGTAGCGTTCGACCTGGCTACTCACCGTGGATACGACTCCGACCACCCGCGTGTGATCGGTGATGTCGGGAAAGCCGGTGTGGCTGTCGATTCTATCCTGGATATGAAGATTCTGTTCGACCAGATTCCTTTGGATAAGATGTCCGTATCTATGACCATGAACGGGGCCGTGCTTCCGGTGCTGGCTTTCTATATTGTTGCCGGATTGGAACAAGGAGCTACCCTGGAGCAGCTGTCCGGAACCATTCAGAACGATATCCTGAAAGAATTTATGGTGCGTAATACCTATATTTACCCGCCGAAATTCTCGATGAAGATCATCGCCGATATCTTCGAATATACGTCCAAGAATATGCCGAAGTTCAACTCTATCTCTATTTCCGGTTATCACATGCAGGAAGCAGGTGCT
>NZ_LARE01000118.1:0-4386 GCF_000980245.1 Odoribacter sp. N15.MGS-14 | reverse complement strand
ATAGGAAGTTTGACCGGAGAGACACTTTTCAGATTTTCGTATTCGCTATGTCTGACGAAATTTCCTGTTTCGTCGTAGATAAGCACGTGAAAGGTTTCGACGATATTGCTTAATTCCTCTGCGCTGAGGTTGGCCTGAGCTCCGCTGAAATTCAGTTGTACTCCTCCGTCAGGGACTGTCGTGAGCGTATCTTCCTTTTGACAGGAACAAAAAAGAACACTCCAAAGCAGAACGATGCTATAGGTTATTTTTTTCATATCTTGATTCTTTTTGGGTTATAAAACGCTTACTTCTTCTTCGAGAGTCAACTGCCAATCTTCGGCTCCACTTTTCGTTATGGCTTTTTTCCGGAGCATGAAATTCAATTCGAGTTTTTTATTGGCTTCGATTGCATGCTTACCGGTAAACTCAAACATTCTGATTTTGTTAATTCCATTTTCATCGAGGTAATCGATTTCAATCATTCCTTTTACCACTCCATAGGTTGGAAAAACATAGTACCAGGAATTGTCTGTCCGTATATATTCGTCATAGTATACAGGTTCATCTTCATAATCTCCCAGACAGATACATGCAGGGGAATTTGTAATATGGCAACTAGGATAACCTTGTATATTTAAAGAGTCAAAATTGGTGATATTGATTTTTACTCCACCAACTAACCTTTGAAGCTCAAATTTCTTTTCTCCAGAGACAGGATCTGCTTTCAATACTCCTCCAAACAGGTTTTCAGAGACATTGTCGTGTCTGTTGATTCTGATATAGTTCCGATGAAGCTCCATGTGAAGATCTTTTAATTCTTCAAGAGAACCCGAACAGGCTACCGTGATAAAGGTATGAGGTTCCGGTTCCAAATCCTGGAGGACAATCGGATCTCCCCAAGCCAACTCTTGTTGAAAATAGATCGGTTTGGCCGGAGTCGAACTCTCGGGGAAATAGAATAAGAACAAGGAATCGATTCCCGATTGATAAATAGAATCTGTGCTATACAGGGATAAGGCAAAATTTTTTCCGGTAACGACCGGTTGCTCTTCCTGTGTCTCTGTCGAACAAGAAAAGAGAGAACACAAGATGATAAAAAACAGTAATTTCTTCATGGTCTGTGATTTTGCAAGATTAAACGAACGATTATATTAGCGTAATAACTTGTCAAATCGTATTTATGCGCAAATTTTTGTATAAAATTGACGGCTAGATGTTTAGTTTGTATAAATTTTTCATACATTTGTCTCACATTTTGTATTTTATTTAACCCAAATAATCGTTCTATTTTTTTTGTTACAACTATTATAGCGGTTAGATCTGATTTCTGTAACTGTCGTAACTAAAAAATTCCAGGATTTATTTTTTCTTTCTATTCCGATTCCGGGTTTTGTGCCGTCAGCACTACAAGTCAAAGGAAGGAGAAGGAAAGTTTTATTGAATGAAAGGACAGGCCCCTATCGGAGCAGGAATACCTGAGTTACCTAACCGGATTTTTATAAAACACTGATTTACAAGCAAAATATTAATATGAGGGGTTCAGAAAATATCTGTTTTGTAGGAGTTCATATTTTTAAGGTCGCCGTTCGTTTCCCATGAAGTGCTAGCATCAGTCGAAGGTATTTGTGTTCGGTGACCATTGGAGCTCTGGCGAGTGGTATCTTACTTTTTTCTGAACGCCCTGGTGTCTGACGGAAATGTAACGTAAAGTTTTTTTGCGAAGTGAGGAGTTCCGCCGGTCAGTGAAAGAAAAAGCCAACTGACCGACAGAAGCGACCGGGTCACCGAACACGAACAAGTACAAAATGCCAGGTCTTTCCGGCAAAGCCAGAAAAAGATCAGCGTCCCTTCCGGGCTACGCTAATCCTTCGACGTTTTACCGATCCATTCACGGATACCGTTCTCGTCCATTCGGTTCAATAGCTTTCCCTCTTTCCAGTTCAGGTCGGGATAAGCCTTTTTCAATGCGCCGACACTGTTGGTAATGCCGCTTCCACCCGATGTAGCGAAAGGAATAAGAGTCTTACCTGCCAGGTGATGAGTTTCAATGAACGTATCGATAATACGTGGAGCAAGATTCCACCAGATCGGATAGCCGATAAAAATCACATCATAATCGGCAATATTCTTTTTCGCTTCCTGAATGGCCGGACGCGACTTCGGATCGTTCATCTCTACCGAACTACGCGACCTTTTGTCATTCCAGTCGAGATCGGCATTTGTATACGATTCGACAGGGGTTATCGCATAAAGTTCTCCACCCGTAACCCGGGCTAATTTCTCAGCTGCACGTGCCGTAGTTCCTGTCACCGAGAAATAGGCAACAAGCGGCTTGTTATTCGATTGTTTCATATTTTGTTTTTCTTGGGCATTCGAGGCAGTCGCCATTCCAACGACCACCAATAATACGAATATAAATTTATACATAGAAAGCCGGTTTTTATTTTTGAATTTTATTATATGCTTCATCGTTTACAGGTTCGAGCCACTCGTTAGAAGAGCCTTCTCCCGGAATCTCGAACGCCAGGTGAGCGAACCAACTGTCGGCTGCTGCCCCATGCCAATGTTTCACGTTAGCGGGAATATGGATCACTGTGCCGGGTAAAATTTCTACGGCTGGTTTACCCTCTTCCTGATACCAACCTCGTCCGGCAACACCGATAAGCATCTGTCCGCCTCCCTTTTTCGCGCGGTGGATATGCCAATTGTTCCGGCAACCCGGCTCGAACGTGACATTGGAAATATAAACCTGTTCACGCGATATAGGTGCAAGATAACTATTGCCGGTGAAATACCGGGCATAGGCCGCATTCGGTTCTCCGATGGGAAAGATCATCTCACGTTGGAAAGCAGCTTTCGCATCCTCACCGTTCGTATCTTCGGCCCACACTTCCTTGGCAAGCCGGAACGCAGCCCAAGCTTTCGGCCAACCCGCATAAAAACCGATGTGCGTGATAATCTCTGCAATCTCTGTTCGGGTAATGCCGTTGTTCCGGGCCGATTGCAAATGGAATGTCAGCGAACTGTCCGTTATCCCCTGACTGATGAGTGAAGTGATTGTTACCAAACTACGGTCACGCAAGCCGAGTCTGTCCGTACGACTCCAGACTTCGCCGAAAAGAACGTCGTCATTGAGTTCTGCGAATTTGGGAGCGAATGTTCCCAACTGGTCACGCCCCGCTGTTTGTTTGATTTTTTCCTGTGCCATACCGATTGTTGTTAAAATACTGAATACTAAAAATAAATAGATCTTGTTCATAATGGTATTTATTGGATAAAGTTATGTTTCAAGAATAGTTATCCGACAAGGATTTTCCTTTTCACGAACAGCATACATAGTCAATACACCGGGTTCACAACGCAAGGATATTTCACCGACTTCAGTAGCATATTTCAGATAGGCGTCGAGATATTCCGGCCGAACTTCAATTTTCGACAAGCGCACGATACCGTCCGAAGCCATGGGCAACTTAGCGCACATACCCGGTTCTTTATTGAGTTTCAGGCACTTGCCGATCACTTCTCCTGTAGCCAGGTAAGAATAAGCCGGAAATGTGAACAGAACCGGTTTCAGCCGGGTATAATCCAGTCGGCCGGTACTGTCGAGAACCTCTGGCCTGGCATAAGTATTAGCTACGGAGCAGATAAAATTATCGAAGCCGTCGGTTTCGTAAATATCCACCACCTCACACTCCATCGTTAAAGGGGAAGCATCGATTATAGGTGTACCTTTTTCTCCGATATGGTAATCGAAAACATTCGACTTATCGACCGAAGCACCGCTCACACTGCCTACATAATCGGCCTCAGGCAACATTTCCCGACTGACAAGATTGATCGACAACTTCTTCGACTTCCTGATTCCTTGATCGGTATAATGTTGCTTATTCATACTCACGAGTATACGGTCGTGACCGATAATGCCTGTGTGTCCGACGACAAGCCAGTTTACTTTTCCTTCCACCTGCGCGCCGATAACCGTCATCGGTTTCGGGTAAAGAGCCAAAAGATTCCCGATATTTTTCTTCCCCGTTTCCATCATACCGGAGGGGTTTGTCGTATGCTCTTTCACCCCGCCGTACTACAAGATAGCATAACAGACATAAGCAGTATATTTAAAATTGATTTTCCCATATCGCTTCATACAATAATCCTGATAAATTTTTGTTTTATTCATTTATTTATCGATCTGACTTTCGGTAAAGGGATCGGCACGGTGGCCCATCAGGTCTATTTTAGAATAAGCACGGTCGAACTCCTCCATCTCCCAGGCCGACAAACGAATCGTCCCCGCACCCAGAAAATCATCCAAATGTACCGGATCGGTTGTTCCGGGAATCGGAGCGATCCAGGGTTTACACGAAAGCATCCAAATCAGTGCAAACTGTGCGGGAGTTACTCCTT
>NZ_LARE01000116.1:0-4388 GCF_000980245.1 Odoribacter sp. N15.MGS-14 | reverse complement strand
CGGATCGTGTTCCGGTATATATTTACGTAAGGTGGTTTCATCTACCATACGTTCTCGTTCGATGATGGAGATTTGTTCCGTTACGTTTTTCAGTTGCCGGATATTTCCCGGCCAACGGAAGTCCTGAAGGATTTTAACGGCTTCTTCCGTTAACCGGACTGCCGGCATCCGGTATTTTTCGGCAAAATCGGCGGCAAATTTCCTGAATAACAAAGGAATATCTTCTTTACGTTCGCGTAAAGGAGGGATCGTGATCGGAATAGCATTCAGACGATAATACAGGTCCTCCCGGAATTTTCCGTTTTTTACCGCTTGCGGGATATCGAGGTTGGTGGCTGCGATAACCCGGACGTTGGTTTTCTGTACTTTCGAGGAGCCTACCCGGATAAATTCTCCCGTTTCCAATACCCTTAATAGACGGGCTTGCGTCGGTAAAGGCAGTTCTCCTACTTCATCCAAAAAAATGGTTCCGCCGTCCGTTACTTCGAAATATCCTTTCCGGTCGGATACGGCTCCGGTAAAAGCCCCTTTCTCATGACCGAAAAGCTCGGAGTCGATCGTTCCTTCAGGAATCGCACCGCAGTTTACCGCTATATACTGAGCGTGTTTACGGGTACTGTAGGCATGGATGATACGGGGAAAAATCTCTTTCCCGACTCCGCTCTCTCCGGTTATCAATACGGACAAATCTGTCGGGGCTACTTGGGTAGCAATATCGATGGCCCGATTTAAACCCGGATTGTTTCCGATGATTTCAAATCGTTGTTTGATCGCTTGTATATCTTCCATATTCAGCTATCTTGTTCATATTTTCTTCCGGACCTGTAAAAGTTACAGGTACTCTGACAAAATTACATTAAAAAGCCCGAATCAGGAAACATTTATTCATTTTTACTCTTTCAAATAAATCGATTATTTTAATTTCTCTTTTGATTTTTTCTAACCGGCCGCATCAGTCGCCTATCGTTTTTGGGAGACTGGGTTTTGTAAAAAAAAGAGACAACAACTCTTAATAAAATGTTAGAGGACTATCGTGAATATCACAAATATAGGTTAAGATGGAAGAAATTAGACCTTAATTGAATCCCATTTTGTAAATTGCATCATCATTTACCAAAACTATTTAAATCATATTATGAAAAAATTAATTCCTTTGATGATGTGTTTGGTGCTAAGCGTAATGGCTTTTGCGCAAACGGGAGTGGATTTCCAGCATCTGACATTTGATGAAGCATTAGCTAAAGCTAAAGCAGAAAAGAAACTGGTTTTCGTTGATTGTTACACAACTTGGTGTGGTCCATGTAAGATGATGACAACAAAGATTTTCCCGATGAAAGAAGCCGGAGAATTTTTTAATCCTCGTTTTGTCTGTGTGAAATTCGATATGGAACAGGGAGAAGGGAAAGAACTGAAAAATAAATTAGGTGTGCGGGCTTATCCTTCTTTCTTTATTATCCGTCCGGACGGAACAGTACAACATGCTGTCGTCGGTGGAGGTGAACTGGAACCTTTTATCGAAAGAGTAAAGAAAGGGTTGAATGAAAAGACTTCCTTGCTGTATCTGAATCAACAGTACGAAAAAGGAAAAATGAATAAAAAGCAATTATTGGCTTATAAGGTCGCTTTAGATGATGCTTACGATCAGAAAAAAGCAGAGCAGGTAAAAAAAGAATTACTGTCTCAGGTCACCGAGAAAGATAAATTGAAAAAAGAATTCTGGCCCTTGTTTGAAGACGGTACTTGTACGGTTGGAACTCCCGATTTTAATTTGATATTGGCCAATATTCCGACTTTTGAAAAAAATATAGGGAAAGAAAAATTGGATGAATTTTTATTCTCTGCTTATAGCCGGGCTTTGTCTCCACACCTTTATGGAAATAAAGAAAGACAAACCGTATCTTTGGATGAACTGAAACAACAGATCGGTAAATTGGATCTTCAGAAAAAGAACGATTTGTTGTCTTTATGTGATATCGCCGGATTGGTGGCTCAGGGAGATGTGAATCAGTTGGTATCTAAAGTGGAAGAAAACGCTGCTACATTGACCGGAAACGATTTATCGTCTATGCTGATGGCTTTCGGAGCTATGCGGGATAAAGCGACTAAGGCAGATTATAACCGTATGGTTGCTGCCGCTGAAAAAATGATGGCTAACCCGGCTAATAGCGAAATGAAAAATTACCTGGAATATTATGTGGAATCCTGGAAGAATTTAGCTCATGTAGGGGTTAATTTCCAGGACCTGACTTTTGAACAGGCAGTAGAAAAGGCTGCTAAGATGCGTAAACAGATTTTTGTCGACTGTTATACTTCCTGGTGTGGGCCTTGTAAATATATGAGTAACACTGTTTTCCCACAGGAGAAAATGGGAGATTATATGAATCCGAAATTCATTTGTGTTAAATATGATATGGAAAAAGGAGAAGGACCTGAATTAGCTAAAAAATTCGGTGTTCGCGCTTATCCTACTTTTGTCATTTTGAATACGGATGGAACCGTGCGTCATAAATTTGTCGGCGGTGGTGAACCGGACCGGTTTATCGAACGGGTAAAGGATGCTTTCGACGATAATAAAGCAACCGGTGTACTGGATGCAAAATATGCAGAAGGAGCCCGGGATAAGGAATTCCTGGCTAAATATGTGGAAAGTTTGATTTCTATGTATTCTCCGGATGCTTCGAAAGTAGCTGCAGAATTGTATGGACAACTCACCGATGAAGAGAAAGTATCGGCTGATTATTGGTTTATTTTCAATAATCCTGATTTAGCTCCGGCAGGCTCTGAAGCTTATGAATATTTGTTGGCAAACCGGGAGAAGTTTGCACAAAATAATACGGAAGAAGCTGTCGATAAACGACTGTCCAGCGGGTATCAACGTAAATTGATGATGATTTTCTACGGACGGGATAAATCGACAACAGCTGCCGACCTGGATCAGATGAAGAAAGAGATTGTCGGTCTGAAATTGAAAAATGAAAAATCATTGGTAGGGCAGATCAATATCGCTAAAGCACTCTTAGCCAATAATCCGAATCAGCTGCTTACAGTCTGTGAAAAAGAAGTGAACAACCTTTCTCCGGAAGAATTCCCATTCTCGATAATTGCCGGAGCAAAAGAAAAAGCTACTCCTCTGCAGATCAACCGTTGGAAAAAGATCGGTCAGAAACTGGTAGCCAAATGTGAGGATAAAGACATGGCAAAGCAAATGGAACAATATATCGAATCTATGTTTGCTAAAAAGTAGGTAAATAGTTCTGTCCGAAATAGAAGCGAAGCTGTGTGAATCGAGCATTCACACAGCTTTTCTTTTGAATTTTTAGAATTAACTATGAACTCCTTGCTTTCTAATCCTCTAAAAAGCATTATTTTTGTTTTTCATTGGCAGCTTAGGATGAAAACAAAAGAGGAAATATTCATAGAACAAATTAATCTGAAAAGGCGGGAAGCCTATCACGAATTATTTCGGAGATTTTATCGGTCTCTGGTGATATTTGCTCTGAAATATATTGACGAACAAGGAGAAGCCGAAGATATCGTACAGGAATTATTTGTCTCTGTATGGGAAAAAGAAGAGAAATTTATGTCTTATGCCAGTTTTCGGGTGTTTCTCTATAATGCTGTGCGTAATACTTGCCTGAATCGGATAAAGCATAAAAAAGTCGAGGAAAAATATGCCGCTTACAGACAGTTGCATCCTGAGAATCCGGAACTGGACGATTATGATATCATGGAAGAAGAGATCTATCGATGGCTTTTCAAGACGATAGACGAGTTACCACCCCGTTGTAAAGAAATATTTTTACTGCATTTGGATGGAAAGAAAAATGAAGAAATAGCCGCCCAGTTAAAAATAACTTTGCTCACAGTCAAAACACAGAAAAAAAAAGCGCTTCGATATATTCGTGAAAAAATGCAAGATTTTGGCTTGTTGTATATTTTGTTGATCTAGAGAATGTTGGTTGTAAAAAATCCTATTCCTGTTTTTTAACATTCATTTTTAACTTTTTTGCGTACCCCTTTTGGCATCTCTTGTTGTCTTTATGTAAAAGAAGTGAAAAATGTCTGAAGTGAACGATCCTATTATTCAGTTGATTGAAGAGTACTTATCCGGGGAGATGGAAGATGTCCGGAGAGAGGAATTGACGGCTTGGCTGGATAAAAAGGAAGAAAACCGGCTTTTTTTCGAGCGGTTGATACAAGATGATACATGGGAACAACGGTGGAGACAATGGGAAAAGATCGATACCGAAGCTGCTATCCGGCGTTTTGATCGGTGTACCCGATTGGACCATGGAAAAAGAGCATATAAACGGTGGGTTGCCGCGGTCGCTGTGGCTGCATTGTTATTATTGGCCATCGGTTTTTCACTTCGGCAGTTGATGAACCGT
>NZ_LARE01000115.1:0-4413 GCF_000980245.1 Odoribacter sp. N15.MGS-14 | reverse complement strand
GATGATGATACAGCAGAAGGACCAACTTTAGCTGATGTGAGGTATGTAACGGGTTGTGGGGACTACTCATTTGGTAATATTCCTTTCCAAATATATGGGGTTTGTGGCTATACTTCTGATAATGTAAATATCAAGTGGAATATCACATTTTTGACGGAAGAAGGAGAAAATGAGGTGATTACTACTGATAATGTATCCTTTTTGCCAATCTCTTTAATTAATTCTTCCAGTTTTATGGAACCGGGCTATGAATTTAAGCCGGAAGCATTTGTTGTTGATCAAATGAGAAGACAATATTTTGTCAGCAATGGACAATATATTCGTTGTGTTGACGGAAGATTGTATCGTCCGGCACTGCATAACGGAGAGTATTATTGGAGCAATCCTGCATGTGGAGCGAGTGGGGCGAATTTTGCTTGGGTATATGATAAGTTGAGCAGTAAATATTATGTGATCAGGCCTTATGCTACCGATAATATAGAAGCTGGCATTATTGCCGATCCGTATGCTTTTGATCAAGTGATAGAACCGGAAAATAATCCGGTTATAAAAGGGACAATTCTGTATGTTTCCGATACTTATGTTCCTGCTCTCGGAGGACATGACGCTTACATATATACTGCAGATGGGAATGAAATACATGTTTATAATTTTGCAAAGACATGGAATGTGGACAACCCTGAATTCAAAGAAGAAACAGTGTTGCAAGTAGATGGGATGAACGGTGCCCCGGCATTTGCACGTGGTACGACAGGGTTTGCCAATAATCAATGGTTCTTGGGGGTGGGGGATGATATTTATTATTCAGCGACCTCGACAAATCGCCTGAGTCTTTGGTTGACTTTGCCTGCTGGACTTGATTTGGGAGAGATAAAATATATAGGTTTTTCTGCGTTAGCTTATCGTATGGTAGTTGTTCTGTATGATGAAAACAGTACCGAAGAACGGAAAGGTAGTGTCCTTTTTATTGATATGGAGACTAAAGAGATCACACATACTTTCCCGCATATCCTCCATCGCTGTGTGTCTTATTTGGGGGCAAATGGGCCAAGTAACCCATATTACCCTGCTGGAGGAGATAATTTGTAAGAAATGATGAATTTTAAGAAATTATCCCAGAATAGATTTTTAGAATGAAAATCTGAAGGATTGAAACCTACTGAAAATTATCCTTTTATTTGGGTTGTTGTTCTTTGAAATTAGGATTCCGGAACAAAAGGCCTATCCCGGAATTTATGAGATCAAATCTCTAATAATAAGTCATCCGATTTTGAGATATTGTTCAGGTTTTCAGTCGGTTTACCTGTTAGTAACCTTTTTCAGGGAATTTCTACGAAATTCCTTATCCCGCTTGATTTTTGTTGAATTGGGCAGGATAATTTTTTCCGGGAAACAAAGGGACGGGGGTAATGTTTCATTTTCCTTTTTTACGTTCTCGTCGGTGAGTATCCCTTTTATTCGTTATTACTGTTTTCGTTAGGTAATGGTGTCTGGACTGATTTTAGTTTAGAGGAGAGTTATTTTTTATTTTTTTCTTTATATTTGCCACACAACCGGAGGAGAACTATGCGTGATAATGAACGATTTATAGTAGACCTGAACAAAAAAAGAGAAACTGCCTGGCAGCAATTGTACGAGGAGTTTTATCCGGCATTATGTACCTATGTGGCCAAACTGACCCATGAAAATGTCGGAGTGGAGGATATTGTTCAGGAGTGTATGATCGGGTTATGGGATTCTTCCTTGCAATTTCCGAATGTCAGATCTTTGGCAGGTTGGCTCTACAAAGCAGTATATAACAGGGCTTTGAATATGATTCGTGATCGGGACAATGCCCGTCGGTTATTGGGAAATTATACTTCCGGGATTTCCTATACTGAAGAAATGGCTATCGATTTGGCCATTGAAGAAAGTGTGATCGCAAAACTCCGTTTAGTCCTTTCCGAATTGTCTGACCAGCAGAGACAAGTTATGAATTTAAGCCTCGAGGGCTTGAAAGTCCGGGAGATCGCACAGCTACTGGAAGTTTCTGAAAATACGGTGAAAATGCAGAAAAAGCGGGCTTATGCTATCGTCCGTGACCGCATGGGAATGGTATGGGGGATTTTGTTGTACTCTTTATTTTCAGATTTTTTTAAATATTAGTTATTTTCTGTTACCCGTTTTTTGATTTCATGTGTTTGTATAATAAAAAGGGTATGAATACATGGAATGATATATATGATTTTTCTGAAAAGGTTCTAAGCTATATTTTACGGAGGAAAGAAGAAGAGTATATTCAGCCGGATCAGAACAGTCCGGTTGAAAAGATGGCAGATAAGTTGGGACATTCAGAAACTTTGGCTGAACGATTACGGCAACAATACCGTTATGACCCTGTCCGGGCTTATCGGAAATTAAAGAACTACAGACGGAGAAGGCGTATTCGCTGGTATGGTGTGGCGGCTGGAATTTTATTAGTTTTAGGACTGGGATGGGGATGGTTTCACCAGAATAGTACTGATGATTCTCTTTTACTGACTCAAACTATTCAACCCGGTAGTAAAAAAGCAGTTTTAACCCTGGCCGACGGTTCCGTTTGGCATATCGGAGATTCGGCAATGCTTATATCTACTGCACAAAATCATATCCGTATCGATTCCAGTGGCATGCTTTTACAGGCAGGAAAAGAGGAGAAACCGGAAAGTACTGATACCTACCATCTTTTGTCTATTCCCCGGGGAGGAGAATTTACAATGACACTGGCCGACGGAACACGAGTGTGGCTGAATTCCGAATCAGAACTTCATTTTCCGTTGCAATTCGGTGGTAAGCAACGGAAAGTTCAATTGACAGGGGAAGCTTATTTCGAGGTTGCAAAAGATGCAGCACATCCTTTTGTTGTAGAAGTGTGTGATTCTAAAATCCAGGTATTGGGGACCGGTTTTAATGTACGCTCTTATTCGGAAGAAGGGCAAATAGTGACGACATTGGTCGAGGGAACGGTGTGTTTCGAATCTATAGAAGATAGGGTTATTTTGAAACCCGGTGAACAGAGTATTTTAGATAAAGAGGGACGACTTCAGAAACGTGCAGTTGAGGTTTATCCTTTTGTAGCCTGGAAAGAGGGACGTTTTATTTTCCGTAAGCAGCGGTTGGAAGATATCATGGTCATGGTGAGCCGGTGGTATAATGTCGAGGTTTATTTCGAAGACGATGAATCTAAAGAGATTACCTTTTCAGGGGGTATGATGCGTAATGACGGTTTCGAGGCATTGATGAAAATGATCGAAACGGTCGGGAGCATAAATTGCACCATAAAAGACAATACAGTTTTTATAGCTAAAAGAAAATAAAGAAAGACGGAATATTGGCACTATCCCGCCTTTCAACCGGCTAAGCCGGAAATGTTTCATTATAATTTACAAACTTATGAAAAAAAATGGAATCCGATGTCTTCTTTTTCAAAGAAGATGGTTAAAAACGTATTTAATGATGAAGTTTTTAATCTTGTTTTTGTGTATTTCTTCTTTTCAGTTGTCTGCGAATGTGTATAGTCAGATCGCAAAGGTTTCTTTGGAGGTAAAAAATGCTTCATTGGAGCAGGTGATTCAGTTATTAGAGAAAGAATCGGGCTATATTTTTCTGTATGAAGATGCCCAAATCGAACAGGTGCAGGGCTTGGAACTGAACTTTAAAGATGAGGACCTGAAAGTGGTGTTGGACGAATGTCTGCAGAATTCCGGTTTAACTTATAAACTAATGAATCATACCATTGTGATTTCGCGTAAAAATGTCAATGATCAGGTACGCATGACTCCCACAAAACTTTTGCTTCAAGGGATTGTGAAAGACACAGATGGTCATGTATTGCCAGGAGTTTCCGTGGTATTGAAAGAAACGACACTGGGTGTCGCTACGGATGTAGAAGGTCGGTTTACCATCGAATTACCTAAGGCCGACAGCATCGTTTTGGTATTTTCGTTTGTCGGTATGCAAACCAAAGAAGTAAAGTGGAGGGGAGAAAAAGAGCTGAATGTGGTATTGGAAGAGTCGGTAGCTGAAATGGACGAGGTGGTGATTACCGGGTATTTTACGCGTAAGCGTGAGAGTTATACGGGAGTGGCTAATACGTTTAGTGGAGAACACTTACGGGAGGTATCGGGACAGAATGTGTTGTCGGCTTTGGCGATGGTGGATCCTTCTTTTCAGTTGGTTGAAAATTTGGAAATGGGTAGCGACCCGAATACGGTGCCTGCTTTTCAAATTCGCGGACCGGGTAGCTTGGAATCGGAGTATAAGAATAATCCGAATAGTCCGACTTTTTTGTTGGATGGTTTTGAGGTGAGTGCGGAGAAGATATTCGATCTTGATCCGAATCGAATTGCGAATGTGACAATACTAAAGGATGCCGCGGCAACAGCTATTTACGGT
>NZ_LARE01000113.1:0-4569 GCF_000980245.1 Odoribacter sp. N15.MGS-14 | reverse complement strand
ATTCGTCCCGATCACACATCCTGTCATAATATGACTGAAATGCCAGATTTTCGTTCCTTCCCCAATCTGACAATTTTCATCTATAACAGCCGTTTCATGAGCAAAATATTTCTGTTTCATAATCAGGATTTATAAAATTCTTTGATCCGTTCAATGACAAGATCCTGCTGTTCAGGGGTCATTTCAGTATGAATCGGCAGTGACAGTACGGAATAAGCCAACTGCTCAGCCATGTCCAATGATTCGGCAGCCCGTGTAATAGGCTTAAATGCTTCCTGCTGTTGCAAAGGCAATGGATAATAAATCATCGCAGGAATACCTCCCTCCTCCAGAAATTTTTTCAAAACATCCCGACGGCCATTCAGCACTTTTAAGGTGTATTGATGGTAAACATGAGTGGAATAAGGCATCTCAGCCGGAGTAATTATCCCTTCGATACCACTCAGCCTTCGGGTATAATACTGAGCAGCTTCATAACGTGCAGCACCGTATTCATCCAAATGTTTCAGCTTCACATCCAGAATAGCTGCCTGTAAGGTGTCCAGCCTGGAATTACATCCCAGTACCGAATGATGATATTTTACTTTCTGACCATGATTGGCAATCATCCGGATTTTTTCGGCCAGTTCATCGTCATCTGTCATCAGTGCCCCGCCATCTCCATAGCATCCTAAATTTTTGGATGGAAAAAAAGAAGTGCAACCGATAGTCCCCATAGTTCCGGTTTTCTTTTTGGTGCCATCTGAAAAAGTATATTCAGCCCCGATTGCCTGAGCATTATCTTCTACGACATATAAATGATGCTCGGAAGCAAATTTAAGAATAGGCTCCATATCACAGCTCTGGCCGAACAGATGCACCGGAACGATAGCTTTCGTCTTGGCAGTTAAAGCCCGCTCTATATTCTTAACGGTAACATTGAAAGAAGTATAATCCACATCGACCATAACCGGAATATACCCGAGCAGACCGATCACCTCCGCAGTAGCCACGTATGTAAAAGCAGGGACAACCACCTCATCCCCCGGTTTCAGACCGAGAGCCATCAAAGCAATCTGCAAAGCATCGGTACCATTACCACAGGGAATGACGTGCTTCACCCGGTTATATTCCGCCAGATGAAAAGCAAATTCCTTTACTTTAGGACCATTTATAAATGCGGTTGTGTCCAGCACCTTTTGGATTTCAGCATTTACCTCCTCCCGGATTTTATCGTACTGACCTTTCAGGTCGACCATATTCAATTTCATTACCATACTTTTCCGAATCTTATCTGTCCCAGCCAAAAGGATGTTTTACCAAAGGAAATTTTGCCAGCGGATGATAATCGCCTTTCAAACCGATCGGTTCTGCATTGCGAATTGTATGTACAATATTGATACAGTTACGTACTTCGTCCAAACCAAAGCCTTCTCCGGATAAAATATGTCTGTAGCTCTCCGTATGCAACTCGGTAAATCCCTGACTGAACTCAAATTCTTCTCCTTCGATCTGAATGGAACGATAAGTACGTTTTTCCCCCTGCACGGCATTTTCCGGCAGATTATCACCGTTGATACTCAGGAAATACCGAACCCGTGCTTTCTCTAAACCCAAGAAACCAGCTACCCGATCATGACTTTTCACATGTACGATATTTTCCTTCACCGGACCGAAAATCCAAGTCAGCATGTCATAAAAATGAACTCCGATATTGGTTGCTACTCCACCGCTTTTCCGGATATCTCCTTTCCAACTGGTATAATACCAGTTTCCGCGTGAAGTGATATAAGTGAGGTCTACGTCGTATACCTTGTCTTTTGGCCCCTCATCGATGCGTTTCTTCAGGGCTTTGATGGATTCGTGGAGCCGGAGCTGAAGAATATTATTGACTTTATGCCCAGTCTCCTTTTCAACTTCCGCCAGGGCATCGATATTCCAAGGATTCAATACCAAAGGTTTTTCACAGATTACGTCGGAACCCAGCCGTAAGCCGTAACGAATATGTGCATCATGCAAATAATTGGGAGTACAGATGGATACCATATCCACTTGTTTATCCGTCCTTTTCAATTTTGAACAATGCCTGTCGAACAGTTCCATCTCAGTAAAAAACGAAGCTTCAGGGAAGAAACTATCCATAATTCCGACACTATCGAATTTATCGTATGCCGCAACTAAACGGTTACCGGTATCTTTAATAGCACGTAAATGGCGTGGGGCGATATAGCCTGCCGCACCGATCAATGCAAAATTTTTCATTTGGAAATATTATTAATAATTTAGATAAGTCAAAATTGGAAAGAGACACAAAAACACTAAATATCAATTTGATGAAATATTTTATTTAAAGTGATTTTATGAAATTTTCATGGTTAAATAATCCCCGAAAAAACGCTCGTTTTTATTGGCATTTTGGGGGTCTTCTTCAGCTGTATTTCAGGTGCGCTCCTATATTATCGCCGATTCACCTCCGATACAACTTCGTTATATCTCTTATTAGGATGGGAGATAAAAGGAGAGTGAAAAGGGAAAGTTATAGTAGTATTGACTGACAGGAGCGGAAGGTCAGTGATGAAGCAGAAAGAAATGAAGAGGATGATTGGTTGTAATCCGGACTGATCAGACCCAAAATACACTGTATACTTTGCATTATTTAATGATATATTGCGTATGAAAAAAATCCATGATCGGATAAAAATGAGTTTTTCTTTTGATATTATCCAAAGAAATGAGTAATTTTGTTGCGCAAAAATAAAACTATTTTGCATTTTCATTCAAATTTCTTTCTGTCCTAATGGAAAATGGGACTTACCAGGCGAAGCTGTAAATAGCAGTTTTATTTTACAAATCCATGCTGGATAGTCTGATTACATCCAAAACCCGTATCAAGTTATTGCTGAAATTTTTTCTGAATACGTCTACTCATGCTTATTTGCGTGGTCTGGCCGACGAATTCGGAGAATCGACGAATGCCCTTCGTCTTGAACTGAACCACTTGGAAAATGCCGGTTTACTGAAAGCCGAGAACAAAGGAAATAGAAAGGTATATCATGCTAATTCCACTCATCCCCTTTTCAATGATATTCATCGGTTGGTATTAAAGCATAGCGGAATCACTCAGGTTATAGAAGAGGTGGTTGAACGGGTCGGGGACATTTCGAAAGTATGGGTACGTGGTGATTTTGCTGTCGGGAAGGATTCCGATCTGATCGATTTAGTAATTGCCGGTAAAAATATAGATGTCGATTATTTTGAAAATTTGATTCAGAAGGTCGGTAAAATAGTAAAACGACAAATTTGCTATACAATCATTTTGCCAAAACAAGAAGCCGAATACTTTATACCCGGTGAAAATAAATTGTTGGTCTGGACAAAATAAATCTAAAACAGGGTAATCAGCAGTTTTTCCACCAATAAAAACGAGCGTTTTTCCGGAAGATTCATTCACTTTATAATACACTTTAAGCTGATTGCCTTAAACATGTTATAATTAACATCTTACCGATAAAATATTTATAATAAAATTATATAGCGATGCTAAACAATAAATCAGTTCTTATTACCGGAGGTACAGGTTCCTTCGGTAAAAAGTTTGTAGAGACTATATTACGGGATTATCCGAATGTCAAAAAAATCGTTATTTACTCCCGGGATGAGTTGAAACAATTTGAACTAAAGCAAAAATATCCGGAAAAAGATTATCATCAATTACGTTTCTTTATCGGGGATGTACGGGATGGAGAACGTTTGAAACGCGCTTGCGAAGGCATTGATGTCATTATTCATGCAGCGGCAATAAAACAAGTAGATACAGCGGAATATAATCCGGATGAATGTGTAAAAACCAATATACATGGAGCTCAGAATGTCATCAATGCAGCACTGGCAACTAACGTAAAACATGTTGTAGCATTGTCAACCGATAAAGCTTGTGCACCTATCAATTTATACGGAGCGACAAAATTATGTTCCGATAAATTATTCGTTGCCGCCAATAATATAAAAGGAAGTCGTGATTTGCGTTTTTCTGTAGTACGTTATGGAAATGTAATGGGTTCCAGAGGATCTGTCATTCCTTTTTTCATCGACAAACGCTCCAGTGGAGTCATTCCGATCACACATGAAGAAATGACACGATTCAATATCTCCCTACAAGCAGGTGTCGATTTGGTTATGTTTGCAATCGGACATCACCTGGGCGGAGAAATTTTCATACCCAAAATTCCTTCCTATAAAATCATAGATGTCGCTAAGGCAATTGCCCCGAATGCAAAAATCGAAGTTGTGGGAATACGTCCCGGGGAAAAATTGCATGAAGAAATGATAACAGCGACCGACGCGATGAATACTATAGACTTGGGACAATACTACGCAATTCTTCCTTCCGTCTCATTCAATCACACTCGTCAGGAATATATAGACCATCATCAAGCCGTACCCGTTGCAAAAGATTTCCATTATAGTTCCGATAAAAATACAGATTGGGAGACAGTTGAAAGTATGCGTGAGAAAATCATAAAATATGTTGACCCGGATTTTACTGTAGAATAATGAAGATATTAGCAATCACTCAAGCCAGGTATGGAT
>NZ_LARE01000114.1:0-4773 GCF_000980245.1 Odoribacter sp. N15.MGS-14 | reverse complement strand
ACTCAATCTGTATTCCTCTGTCCAACACACTGCCCGTCAATCTTATTACGGAGCAGGTAAAGATCCCAAAGCCTATGGCAAGACAAATGACCTGACCGCTATTGCAGGAATTCAATACTCATACAATTTCAATCGTCTCCTTTTTATGCCGGCAGTATTGACAACCGGCAGCGAATATGTATATAACAAACTGGCCGATAAAATGCTGGGGTATCACCGTTCCATCGATCAAAAAGTTGATATCTACAGCTTTTTTCTCCAAAACGAGTGGAAAACAGAGCAATTCAGCTTCCTGCTAGGAGGCCGGCTGGACAAAAACAGTTTCATCGATCATATCATTTTCAGCCCTCGTATCAACCTGCGCTACAATCCCTTGAAAGCCATCAGCCTCAGAGCCAGTTATTCGGCCGGCTTCCGGGCACCTCAAACCTATGATGAAGATCTACACGTGACCGCCGTCGGGGGAGAAGTGTCGCTAATCCAATCGGATCCGAATCTAAAAACCGAAAAGTCGGGAAGTTATAGCGTCTCAGCCGATATTTATCATTCTTTCGGACGAGTACAAACCAATCTGTTGATTGAAGCATATTATACCAAATTGAAGCATATTTTTGTAGTCAGCCCTATCGGTTACGACGAAGAAGGCAACAAAATACTCGAACGCCGTAATGGTTCGGGTGCCAAAGTAAAAGGTATCAATCTCGAAGGAAAAATTATCCCTCACCGGGATGTACAAATCCAATTGGGGATATCTCTCCAGCAGAATAAATACAATCGTCCTCAATCCTGGAGTGACGATCCGGATACAAAGAAAACCCGTGAAATGTTACGTTCTCCCAACCGGTATGGCTATTTCACGTTTTTTACTTCTCCTTTCAAAAAATTCGGTATATCCGCTTCAGGCACTTATACAGGAAGTATGTATGTTCCTCACATGGCCGGATATATCGAAAAAGACAAACTGGAAAAAAGCGGAGATTTCTTTGATGCCAATATTAAATTGAATTACGATTTTACCATCAGTGGAAACTATGTTCTTCAACTCAATTGTGGTGTCCAGAACATTTTTCAAAGCTACCAGAAAGATTTCGATCGGGGAGAATTCCGGGATGCCGGATATATTTACGGGCCGGGCCTTCCCCGTAGCTGGTTCGCCGGCATTAAACTCAGCCTGAATTAACCGGATCGGGTGATTTCTAACCATCGCCCGGAACTTCCTTCCCTACCACCCGGAATACCTGTTGTAAAATATGGCCTTCTTCATCCATCAACGTCAAGGTATGGCGACCTTCTTTCAGCCATACTTCTTGCTGATGGATGGAGTGGGTTACACCCAAAAACTGCTCGTCGACATACCAATAAATCCGGGCTTTAACCGATCGATGCACGGCTTCGAGAACCACACGTCCGGGTTTTCCTCCGAAATCCCTGGGAATAAAAACCCGGGTTCCCCGTTGGGGATAAATCATTTCCATCATCTCTTCCCCCTGAGGGTGACAATCCGGACGATAAGGCGGTAATCTGCGATATCCGGTATGAGTCCGGCAATAGTACCATTCCTGCACTGGTGGAAGCACAAACCAGGGCTGTATCCTGATCCGGTATACCGACTCACAATCCGAAGTCACCTGCCATTTTCCGGTAGCATCGAGATTTACCAAGCGGTGGTAAGGACACACCTGTGTCCTGCTTCCGGCAGCACAAACCCGGATGGTATCGGTCTCCTCACAATAGGCCGAAGCCCGGTAACCACTCCGATGACATACGACCACCTCTTTCATCTCCTCGGCCGGTTCGTAGAAATGCCGATTCACAGGCAAAAGACCAGCGACCTCAAAGAGTACCGGAGCCGCAGCTCTCACCCCTACCAAACCCGGACGTCCTTCCCCGTCGGCATTCCCAACCCAAACGCCGATCACATACTCGGGATTCACTCCCACTGCCCAAGCATCCCGGAAGCCAAAACTAGTTCCCGTTTTCCAAGCCAGATTCATCGCCGAGATAAAATTTTTCCACCCCGATTCCATTTCCGGCCGTTCCACCTCCTCCAAAGCTTTCATGGTCTGCCAGATCGCCGAAGCTTTCAATACACTCCGATCCGCACTAATTTTTTTCTCTTCTTCATCTTGTCCTTCTGCTCCGCTATACTCCTCCCAAACCTTCAAACGGGAATATTCCCCGTCAAAATATTGTCCGTCCCTGTCATTATAATGATTCAATACAGCACTCATTCCTCCATACAAATTACAAATATCCCAAAGTGACGTTTCGGCACCACCCAAAATCAGACTCAGTCCATAATGATCGGCGTCGCGGTTTAAAGAACGAATTCCCAATTGTTTCAGATCATCGTAAAAACGGGCATATGAATAATCTTTGAGTAAGCGTACAAAAGGAATATTCAAGGATTGAGCCAAAGCCTGTCTGGCCGGTACGACGCCCTTAAAATCACGGTTAAAATTCGAAGGAGAATAACTTCCGAAACGGGAAGGGATATCGGGCACTAAGGTCCCGGGTAAAATAAACCCACTCTGTAACATACAAGCATATAAAGCCGGTTTGAGAATACTTCCCGAACTCCGAACGGCCTGGACAATATCCACGTCATTTCCCCGGCTACCCTTCCGGGGAGCACTATTCCCGACATAGGCCCTGACTTCTCCGGTCGGGACATGAGCCACCAACACAGCCATGTTATAGATATAATTCTGGCTCAGTAAAGCAGTATGCCGTTCTACGATCTCATTGATCTTTTTCTGCAAGCGTCCGTCGATATATGTCGGGCACACTTTTCCTTTTTTTTCCCGATAAGCCTTAGCCAACAGATGGGGTGCCACAATAGGGATATCGAACTTTTTTTCCGGCAAGGGCTCAGCCAAGGCCAGGTGGTACGAATCTTCGGACATCACCCCTTCCCGGTATAATTTGGCCAACAGCCCGTCTCTTTTTTGTTTCAGTAAAGTATTGTTCTTTCCGGGATAAAGCAATGCCGGTGCATTAGGTAACACCGCCAGTAAAGCAGCTTCGGCCCAGCTCAGTTGTTCGGGCCGGCGGTTAAAATATTTCAGCGCAGCCGCCCGTATGCCGACTACATTCCCCCCAAAAGGAGCGTGTGAAGCATACATCTCCAAAATCTGTTTTTTAGAATAACTCTGCTCCATCCGTAGTGTCAGGAAAATCTCCCTTATCTTTTCAGGAACGGTACGGGGCGGATTTCCCAAAGCCAAACGCACCACCTGCATCGAAAGCGTACTTCCCCCACTGACCACCTGACCGGCCCGTATATTCTGCACTAATGCCCGGCACAAAGCCCACCAATTCACCCCCTGATGGGCTAAAAAATACCGGTCTTCGAAAAACAAAACAGAAATAACATAGCGGGGAGGCAAATCCTGAACCTCTTCAAAACGCATCTGCCCATCATCCGCCACCTTCATACCCATAACCTGCCCTTCCCGGTCGAGCAACACCGTAGCATAAGGGTCCTGAAACAAGGGGACCGGCAGTATATTATACCAGATTATAAAAATCAAAAAAAGGCCCCCACCTAAGAACCAAAATGTCCGGCAAGGGTTTCTTTTTATCCTATCTATCAAAATCATCATCTTCAGGTTAACGCAGTAAATTTACAACACTCCCCTGAAAAAACAAGTTTTATTAATCAAAACTCAACTCAAATTCGTCCAATAACAACACACTAGTTGTACTTCCGGCAAAATAATCTCCATACTTGCTGGAAGTAGCCACAATCACAATATAAGTAGGTTTCCGGGTCAGATCGCGATACTGGATATCGATCGTAAACTTCTCATAAGCAGACATCTTACGATCATTTTTGAGCTCTCCATAGGCTATAATGGATGAATTATCAGCACTATAATCTACAAAAGTTTCTGTCTTTGAGTTGGCATGAAAAGCTTCTGTCCAATCGCATAAGGCCACATAAATGTGGCAACTGTCGGTTTTATTTTTTATAAAATCAAACTTACCATTATCAGGAACCTTATCTACTGTTCCTGAATTATATTTATAATAACCGGTCAACCGGGTAGGCCGGCAAGTGTACGGTATTCCGAAATCCAGTTTTGCATTAAAACCATCTAAACCGGCAAATTTACCGGTATAAAGACTTCCTGCCGCAAACTTAACCGCAGCATAACAAGAAGCGAGTTTTGCTGCCGATCCTTTTATCACATCACTTGTCTCTTCCGATGTCGGATTAAAACCAAAACTGGCCCCTCCTCCATTCCCGGAATCCCAAGTAGAAATACCTTCTACGCCAGTATACCATGCCTTTCCATTTTTATACCACAGATCGAAATTACTATAAGGAACCTGCTCGGCAGCTTCGGTTGTAAAAGACACCTCAGTCCCTTGCTCTTCTCCGACTACACCACGTACCGAATAAGTAGTCTGAGGTTTCAGGCCCGTTGCTTTCGCTGTAAAAGTTTTACCGCTAACCACTGCCGTCACTTTCGTCCAGGTTGTCGCACGGGCTTCCTTAATTTCAAAATAAGGAGTACCTGTTTTTCCGGAAGGGATATTTCCGTTTAAATAAGCCAATTTAGCCCAAGCATTCACTTCACCTGTAATATCTGTTCCAGCAGTTTCGCCCGAATCAATAAAAGCAGTGATGAGCCACCTTTCTATACGACCGAAACAAGTTACATAAATAACCTGTTGTTTCTGGAAATTTGTCAGGGTCAATGGATCAGGATCGTAAGTTGCGATGGACGATCCCAGTTTTACATCCTCTACTTGTATATTCGATAA
>NZ_LARE01000112.1:0-4839 GCF_000980245.1 Odoribacter sp. N15.MGS-14 | reverse complement strand
AATGGGAAAACCGATGTCGGTTTGATTGCCAATGACCTGGTTTCACCTGATGTTATACAGGAAAGATAACCTTGGATGTATATTCTTCTTTGAATGGGGAGGCTATGAATGGCAAGCCGGTACGAGTCGTTTATTCCATGTCAACGAAACCGGAAGTCGTTTATCTTGTTTCTGATCAGGAAATAATGGGTGTTGACCCTGTTTCTTTTACGTCGCTTTATACTTTTGACAATCTTTTTTATGAAGTGCCTGCCCAACGGAATATCACTTGTTTTACAGTATCTTCCGGACGGCGTGAATTCATGGTAAATGACAATAAGGGGTATGGTTTGAATGCTTCTTCGATGGGGTCGAATCGGAACACGCTTAAATTCGGAGTACCTTGTAAGGATGAGAGTGGAGAATTGGCACCCTGGTGTGCCCAAATGGCGACTGCGGGTTATATGGGAGTTGTTTACAATCAGTCGACACAAAAATTCCGCTGCCTGAAAAATAACGGTTCGGCATTGTCTGATTTTTCGGTGCAGGGTAAAGAGGCCGCATTCGATTGTAATCAAGTCGGATTAGAACTTGTTGCCAGCGATTTCGGACGTAATAATTATGAGCATATTCTGATGAAAGATGCTTCGGGGCATCATTATTTGCTCGTTGCTGATTTTTGCGGGATATTCACACAGAATGCTATCGGTAAAGCTAAATACGACCTTGGCGGTTGTGAAGGTTTGGATAAAAAAGTGGTATCCGTGACTGCCGGTTATAAAGGAGAGATTTTTTATTATGCAAGTGGAAATACCTTGTATTTGCTTGATTATAAGTCAGTGCCTGCGAAAGCGACTCCTGTATGGACAGCGCCTGCGGGGACGGAAATTACTTGTGTCCGTTTGCAAAAATACCTTTATGGTGCAAGTGGTAACAAGCCTGTCAATGATTGTGAGGTTATTTATATTGCGACTGCCGATATTGCAGGTGAGGGGGTTGTTTACCAATTGCGTGTAGATCCGTCGAGCGGCGTAGTGGATAAAAGCTCTGAGAAAAGTTACGACGGTTTCGGACGTGTTATGGATATGGGGTGGAAAAAACAATAACATTAAAAATATTTAAAATGATGAAATCAACTTTTTTAATTGCGTTTTTTAGCATAATGGCATTTTTAGGGGGCGTGCGAGTAGATGCCCAAACTATCCGCTTGAATACAGCCGATTTGAAAGCAATAAAGGCACAAATGGAAACGTCGGATAAACAAGCGGCTGTCGATGCCGGCATCCGTTTTTTCAACGGAACCTGGAAAGAGGCATTGGCAGAGGCGAAGAAATCAGGTAAGACCATATTTATGGATTGCTACACCGATTGGTGTGTACCTTGTAAGCGTTTGTCAAAAGAGGTCTTTACCTTGAAAGAAGTAGGAGATTATTTCAATGAACACTTTGTGAATGTGAAGATGGATATGGGTACAGGAGAAGGAAAAACGATGGGCAAACAATGGGGGGTGAATGCCTTCCCGACCTTGCTGTTTTTTAATACTGAGGGAGATGTGATTCATCGGATAGTGGGTGCTCCTGATCTCAAAATATTGCTGGCGGAAGGGAAACGGGCCGTTGAGAGGAAAGGATATGCCTGGATGAATGAGCAGTATGCTTCCGGTAACCGTGAGCTTGCTTTCATTCAGTCTTATATGGAGGTGTTGTCATTGGCATCCGAGAGCCGGAAAGCGGAAAATATTTGCGTGGACTATTTCAAAACATTGGATAAGAACAAATTGACAGAACGTGAATATTGGGATTTTTTCCGTAAATATATTAAGGATGTTGACGATGAGACGGCCGTATATGTGTATAAACATCGGGCGGATTTTATTGCAGCATTGGGAGAAAAGGAAGTGAATAAGAAAATATATTCGTTGTACAATTCAGGTGCATACCGTTATTGGAAAGAGCAAGAGGGACAAGGTACTTTTGATGAGAAAGGATTTGAGAAATATGTCAAACGATTGATGAAAAGTGATGTCGGCGGTAAGGAGAATATTGTGGAGGATGCCCGGATGTTTTATGCGGAAAAACAGGGAGATTGGGCTTCGTTTATAAAGATGGCTACAGAGCGTTTGGATAAAGGTGGCATGTCGGATTTTATCGTCTACAACTGGGGAATACGCTTGAATGTAGAATGCCAAGACCCGGTTTTTCGTGAAGCGATTGCGGCATTGATGGAGCGTAGAGCCAAGGAATTGTCGACATCTACAGAGCCGTCAGACATACAGATGATGAAAAGTTTTGAAAGTATTGCCGATCGTATCCGTCATCCTGAGAAGTATAAAAAACAGTCTTCGGTGGTTACGATCAGCGGTAAGGTAAATGCATTACGTCCGGGAGAGAATGTGGTTCAGGTGGTGAAACAGGAAGGACGTTCCAAACAAGTGATAGATTCCTGTACTATTCAGAGTGACGGAACTTATGAAATGAAGGTGACTGTAAAGAATCCGGGTTTGTACGAGTTGGATTGTCAACGTGGACAAAAAGCGACAATATGGCTCGGTGATGAGGATGTGAGTGTGGATTTCCCTGGTTTCGGGACATCGAAATTTAAGGTTATGTGTCCAGCCTATTATGCTGTCAAGGGGGGAACCAATAATGAAGTGTTGGATGTACTGAATTGGGAGTCTATGCGTTTCATGAGAATGGTAGGTGATATCGGTAGAGTACTGTATGGATGCAAAGACTTGTCGGCGGAGACACAGCGGGAATTGAATGAAACTTTGGGAAATACTTGTCGTGCAGAATATTTTGATTGTATCAGTCATTGGGCTGATATATATGCTGACCGGGAGTCTGTGGTGGTATTGCTTTCACAATTGCAAGATGATAAATACAATGCAGTGGTGGAGCGTATAGCGAAAAAATTGACAGAAGCTTATCCGAATAGCGAGGCTGTAAGGAATTTCAATATTACGTTAGAACAGAAAAAACGGTTGTATGAAGGAATGCCCGCTCCTGAATTTTCTTTGTTGACAGCAGATGGAAAGAGTAAGTTGGGACCGTCTGATTTTCGAGGGAAAGTGCTTGTGATTGATTTTTGGGCTTCTTGGTGTGGTCCGTGTCGGGGTGAGATTCCGAATGTAAAGAAGGCTTATGAGACTTATCATGAAAAAGGCGTTGAGTTCCTGAGTGTTTCTATCGATAAAGATGAAGTAGCTTGGCGTAAAGCTTTGGAAGATGAACAAATGCCTTGGTGCCAGGTATTGGCTCCACAGGCTGGTAAAGAGGTGAAAGAACTTTATCAGTTCAGTGCTATCCCTTTTATTGTTGTAATTGACAGAGAGGGAAAGATTGTTGGTAAGAATCTGAGAGGTCAGATATTGCTGAATAAACTGGAAGAACTGACGCGATAGATAGTGCTTCCAGCGGAGAAAGTATGTTTGCAAGGGACTGTCTAACAATAAAACGTTATTCAGTCCTTTTTTTGTATCCTCCTGATAATATATATTTTTTCAGTAAGTTTTATGCTGTCTTATTATTTCTACAATAGTAGCCTTTTTAAGGCTATTCAGCAATAAAATGTGGATTGGTGTTTATATACATGTTTACTGGGAATTATAATAAGCGGATTACTGAAACTAACTGTCGGTACGGATAATTCCCGAAAATATTTTGTTGATAATGGTTTCGTTTTTATTCCAGCCATTCCAGCCATTGCAGCAGCAGTGTGGCGGCGAGAAAATGATTACCCGTCCGTTTTTGCAAGTCTTTGCGGAGCAGGTCCAGCATGCAGGCTTTTTGTTTTTTGACGGCGCTTTCCGTAATACCTAACAGTTGGGCGATTTCGGCATTTTTAAGCCCTTGTTGGAAATGAAGTTCGAAGATCCGGCGGTATTTTTCCGGCAGGCGTTCGATGGAATCGTACAACAGGTTGAGAGTTTCCTGTTCGATGATACTGTTCAGAAATTCGGTACGGTCATCCTGTTGCGAGAGGTAATTGGATTGCGCCTGGTTTTTCCGCAGAATATCAATCGCTGCATGATGGATGCAGGAATACAGAAAAGCTTTGAGCGTGAGGACCGATTTGAAGCTTCCCCGTTGTTCATAGGCCTTGTAAACCGCATCCTGTACACAATCCTCAGCCAAAAAAGCATAATCCGGTCCCAGATGCCGGGAGGCATAGACTAGCAATTTAGCGTATAGCTCGTTGTAAAAAGTCCCGATGTTTCCGGATTTGAATTCCGAAAGCAGCTGTTCGGTTTGTGCCATAACATACGGATTTATACCACAAAAATAGTTATATTTTTAAAGATCCTTTATTATCTGTCCGGAATAAATAAAATTTCTTTTTTTACTGTCCTTTTTCCATCCTTTTACGTCTTTTAAATATAATCTTAAAATGTAAAAAAATGAAAATGAAAAAACAGACACAGTGGTGTGTTGCAATTATGCTTGCCGGAATGCCTTTCTGGAGCAGTGCTCAGCTTCTGAAAGGAAAGGCGGACGGCGGAATCCAGGAGTTGCAGGTAGGAATTTCCTTAGACGGTGACCAGGGGGCGATGGAGTATAGGCCGGTGGAGTTGAAGGAAGACGGTACGTTTGAGTTCGATACCGGTCTGGTATCACCTTTTAATGATGTTATGGTTTTTGTCGATGATAACGAAATTGTCGGTGCTCATTTGGAACAGGGAAAAACATTGGAGTTGATACTCCACAGGGAAAAAGACGGAGATTTGAAGTATACTTTCCGCGGGGATAACCGGGTGTTGTCGGAATTCTATACCCGGTTTGCACGGGCATTCGATTTTATGCGTTATATGCCGATGGATGCTCCGGAGAATGTGAGCAGTGCGGATTACCTTGCTCTGTT